>JBDTAC010000004.1 GCA_039924845.1 Bacteroidia bacterium | reverse complement strand
TTTTTTGTAATGATCGGCAGCTTTGGTAAATAAATCGTCGTAATTTTTAGGTTGATCTTGCCCTACGGGAGGATTCGCAAGATTATCATACAAACTGGCAAGTGCCAATTGCCAATCGGCATTTGTGGGTTGTTTTTGCACAGCCATTTCCAAATTATTGATGGCTTCTTGTTTTTTATCAGGTTTGTGCATATAAAAATTGACTTGTTCAATCATTAAATTGACATCATCAGGATATGCCTGTCTGCCTTTTTCAACAGTAGCAAGAGCATTAGCCGAATCTCCTTTTTGTAAATACATATTAGAGAGATAAGAATACGGTCGTGCTTTTCCATATTTCAAATCTATTAATTGTTGATAATAGGTTTTGGCTTTGTCGTAATTTTTTGCCTTTTCTGCTTCTAAAGCTGCACTGCGTATGTCATTGGTATCGGTAACATGAAAAATAGCCGCATCTTCAATGGCATTTTCAAACATCAGTAAGGCGTTTGGATAATCTTTAGCCGTATTGAAAGCAATTCCTTTATTACCAAGGTGAACGATGCACTCTTTTAATTTCGGATCGATGTCATCGATGTATATCTTTTTGACATCTAATTCGCGCGCTCTTTTCAAAGACACGTAAGCTTGAACAACATCGTTGGCATCAGTTGAACCATAAGCGGCTAAAATACGTTGATTCATATCGGCAACATCTTTGTGTTTTTCTTTTTGTTCGATAAAATTTTTATCGAAAATAGTTAAATAGATTTCGCCTCTATAAAACCATGTTTTAGCTTCTTCTTTTGTATCAGGATCTTTAGCGGCAGTGTCTATTCTGGCTCTTGCTTTTAGCAAGGAAGTTGCATCTTGTTCTTTTTGATAATCATCCAAATATTTCCATGCACTTACTACGTTTTTGGCTTGTGAAAATCCATACTGAGAAGCTGCCATGGCAAGTGCTAATACGATTATTTTTTTCATAAAAATTTCCTATTTTTGTTTCTTAAAATGATTTTAAAAAATTATTTTTTTTGATGTGCTTTTTATAATTTATTCTTCCGTAGGAGTTTCCGTTTGTTCGGCATCGTCCGCAGGTGTATCATTTTGAATCTCATTTTCATCCAAAACAATTATTTCATCGTCCTCTACTTCTATTTTTGTTACGGCTGCAATTTCATCATCGTCTTTTAAATTAATCAATCGTACGCCTTGCGTTGCTCTGCCAATAACGCGTAAATCAGACACTTTTAAACGAATGGTGAGACCGGATTTGTTGATAATCATCAAATCATTTTTATCCGTTACACTTTTTATAGCAATTAATTGTCCGGTTTTTTCGGTGATATTGATTGTTTTTACACCTTTTCCGCCTCTATTGGTAACTCTATATTCATCAATGCTGGAACGTTTTCCATATCCTTTTTCAGCCACCACCATTACGTTTGTTAGTGGATCATCAATACACACCATTCCGATTACTTCATCTTTTTTGCTGCTAAGTGTGATTCCGCGTACTCCCGAAGCATTTCTGCCCATCGGACGTACTTTTGTTTCGTTAAAACGCACCACTTTTCCGCATCTTAATCCAAGCATAATTTCATTTTTACCGTTGGTCAATTTAGCTTCCAACAATGTATCTCCATCTTTCACGGTAATAGCGTTGATACCATTTTGGCGCGGGCGAGAATAAGCTTCCAAAGTTGTTTTCTTAATCGTACCTTTTTTGGTACACATAATAATGTAGTTGTTTTTCAAATACTCGATGTCCGTGAAATTCTTCACATTGATAAACGCTCTCACTTTATCATCTGGAGCAATGTTTACGAGATTTTGAATGGCTCTACCTTTCGATGTTTTCGAACCTTCCGGAACTTCGAAAGCGCGCATCCAATAACATTTACCTTGTTCTGTAAAAAACAAAATGTAATTGTGTGTAGAAGCAATAAATAAATGTTCTAAGAAATCTTCGTCTCTTGTAGCTGTGCCTTTAGAACCTCTTCCGCCTCTATTTTGTGTTTTATATTCGGCAAGAGCCGTACGTTTTACATAACCTAAATGAGAAATAGTAATCACCACATCTTCATCGGCAATCATATCTTCTATTTTGAAATCTCCAGCAGCGTACACAATTTCACTTCTGCGAGCATCTCCGTATTTCGTTTTTATTTCGGCAAGTTCCTCTTTGATGATTTTCATTCTCAACGCTTCATCGTTCAAAATACTTCTCAAATACGTAATTAATTTCATCAACTCGTCGTACTCGCTCTTTATCTTATCTCTCTCTAAACCAGTCAGCGCACGCAATCTCATTTCAAGTATTGCTTTTGATTGAATTTCACTCAATCCGAAATTTTTCATCAAACCATCCTTCGCTTCATCCGGAGTTACAGATTCACGAATTAGTTTGATAACGGCATCTAAATGATCCAGCGCAATTAAATAGCCTTCCAAGATATGCGCTCTTTTTTCGGCTTGATTCAATTCAAATTTTGTTCTGCGAACAATTACATCGTGACGGTGATTTACGAAATGTCCGATCATGTCTTTAATATTCAACATCATCGGTCGGCCACCAACCAAGGCAATATTATTTACGCTGAAAGACGATTGCAACGAAGTGTATTTGAATAAATTATTCAACACCACATTCGTGATAGAATCGCGTTTCAATTCATATACAATGCGCATCCCGTCTCTGTCGGACTCATCGCGAATATCAGAGATTCCTTCTATCTTTTTTTCATTGATTAAATCCGCCGTCCTCTTAATCATTTCGGCTTTATTAACCATGTATGGGATTTCCGTAACAATGATTCTTTCTCGCCCGTTTTCTTCTGTTTCCACAGATGTTTGCGCGCGCATCACAATTCTACCTCTCCCTGTTTCAAACGCTTCTTTTACACCTTCATATCCATAAATAATTGCTCCTGTAGGAAAATCAGGTGCTTTCACATATTGCATCAATCCAGCAATATCAATGTCTCTATTGTCAATGTATGCCATTGTGGCATCAATTATTTCCGTTAAATTATGTGGTGGCATATTGGTTGCCATACCCACAGCAATACCGGACGCTCCATTGATTAATAAATTTGGGATACGTGTCGGAAGCACAGTTGGCTCTGTTAAAGAATCATCGAAATTGGGTCTGAAATCAACGGTATCTTTTTCGATATCGCTAATCATTTCTTCGCCAATTTTTTTCAACCGTGCCTCTGTATAACGCATCGCAGCAGGACTATCTCCATCAATCGAACCAAAATTTCCTTGCCCGTCCACCAATGGATAACGCAAAGACCAATCTTGCGCCATACGCACCATCGTATCGTAAATTGACGCATCACCGTGTGGATGGTATTTACCCATTACTTCACCGACAATCCTTGCTGATTTTTTATACGGACGATTGGAAAAAACGCCCAAATCAAGCATTCCGTATAATACCCTGCGGTGAACTGGTTTTAATCCGTCGCGCACATCTGGCAAAGCCCTTGATACAATTACCGACATTGAATAATCAATGTAAGCGGATTTCATTTCTTCTTCGATGTTAATTAAAATAATCTTTTCGCCTGATGCCATAAATCGCTTATTTTTATTACTATTTATTGATGATTTGTATTAAACCATTATACTGTATTTTTGTCATACAAACAAAAAATTGCATAGAAATTGCTATGCTGTAAATGGAGTTCGAAGGTATTGTAATTTGCCGAAAAAATGCTACTCAAAAAATGTTTAATTATTAACATTTTTTAGTTGAAAAAAGAAAGATATTAACAATATCGAAATATAAATAGCAACGTACCTTTGAAAAAATTAAAAAAAGCCCTAAATTTCAGCGGTTTTTCAGAGACTAAAGAGTAAACCTATCAAAAAAATATTTTTATGGAAGCGAAATTTTCACCTCGAGTAAAAGACGTAATCAGCTATAGCCGTGAGGAAGCGCTGCGTTTGGGAAATGATTACATTGGTACGGAACATTTGTTACTTGGTATTATCCGCGAAGGCGAAGGCGTTGCCATTAAACTTTTAAAAGGGTTAAAAGTGGATTTAAACGAATTGCGCAAAACCATTGAACAATCCATTGCCGTGCCCACAAAAAAAATAAATGCGCTCACCAATATTCCTTTGGTAAAGCAAGCGGAAAGAGCTTTGAAAATAACCTATTTAGAAGCAAAGCTTTTTAAAAGTCCGATTATCGGAACGGAACATTTGTTGTTGTCTATCTTAAAGGACGAAGACAATGTAGCAACAAAAGCCCTGCACCGCTTTCATATTGATTACGAATTGATCAAACAAGAATTAGACGTATACAATAACAATGCTAGTCCGCTTGATCCAAAAGCAGAATTTCCAGGAAGTCCTACGGATGATGACGGAGATGAAGATTCTGCCACATTTGGAAGCAGCACTAAAAAACCGAGCGATTCAAAATCCAAAACGCCTGTATTGGATAATTTCGGTAGAGACCTTACTAAATCTGCAGAAGACGGAAAATTAGATCCGATTGTTGGTCGCGATAAAGAAATTGAACGCGTATCTCAAATATTAAGTAGAAGAAAAAAGAACAATCCTATTTTGATTGGCGAGCCAGGTGTTGGTAAATCTGCAATTGCAGAAGGATTAGCACTTCGTATCGTTCAACGAAAAGTATCTCGCGTATTGTTTAATAAACGCGTGGTAACGCTTGATTTAGCTTCGCTTGTAGCAGGTACAAAATACCGCGGTCAATTTGAAGAACGCATGAAAGCGGTGATGAACGAATTGGAAAAATCTCCAGACGTTATTTTATTTATTGATGAAATCCATACCATTATTGGTGCGGGCGGCGCATCCGGTTCTTTGGATGCCTCCAATATGTTTAAACCAGCTTTGGCAAGAGGCGAAATACAATGTATCGGTGCTACAACTTTAGATGAATATCGTCAATACATTGAGAAAGATGGCGCTTTGGAAAGACGTTTTCAAAAAGTATTGATAGAGCCTGCTACGATTGATGAAACGTTGCAAATTCTTCACAATATAAAATCGAAATACGAAGATCATCACAATGTTACTTATACAGACGAAGCGATTAAAGCATGTGTGTTGCTGACGGCAAGATATATCAGTGATCGCCATTTGCCGGATAAAGCGATTGATGCCTTGGACGAAGCGGGTTCTCGTGTTCACATCACACACATCAACGTTCCGAAAGATATCATCGATATCGAGAAAAAATTGGAAGGGATTAAAGAAGAAAAAAATAAAGTGGTGAGAAGTCAGAAGTACGAAGAGGCTGCGAAACTCAGAGATACCGAACGACAATTGCTCGAGCAATTAGAAATCGCTAAAAAGCATTGGGAAGAAGACACCAAAGGACATAAAGAAACCGTTACAGAAGACAATGTTGCAGAAGTTGTAGCAATGATGACAGGCGTTCCGGTGCAAAGAATTGCGCAAAACGAAGGTTCTCGATTGGTGAAAATGGGCGATGAATTAAAAGGAAAAGTAATCGGCCAAGACGAAGCAATTAAAAAAGTGGTGAAAGCAATTCAACGCAATCGTGCTGGATTGAAAGATCCGAATAAACCAATTGGATCCTTTATTTTCCTTGGTCCTACAGGAGTTGGAAAAACACAATTGGCAAAAATTTTATCTCATTATTTATTTGATAGTGACGATGCACTGATCCGAATTGACATGAGCGAATACATGGAAAAATTTTCTGTATCGCGCTTGGTGGGTGCACCTCCGGGATATGTTGGTTACGAAGAAGGCGGACAATTAACCGAAAAAGTAAGAAGAAAACCGTACTCGGTAATATTGTTAGACGAAATCGAAAAAGCACATCCGGATGTTTTTAATTTATTGCTGCAAGCCTTAGACGACGGTCAGTTGACAGATAGTTTAGGTAGAAAAGTAGATTTCAAAAACACCATTATTATCATGACTTCCAACATTGGTTCACGCCAATTAAAGGATTTCGGACAAGGTGTTGGTTTCGCAACTTCTGCAAAAACAAGCACGGTGGATGAACATTCGAAAGGTGTGATTGAAAGTGCTTTGAAAAAAGCATTTGCGCCCGAATTTTTAAATCGTATTGATGACGTAATTGTATTCAATTCATTGAGCAGTGGTGATATTCACAAAATCATCGACATTGAATTGGCGAGTTTGTACGGCAGAATAAATGGTTTAGGATACAATATCAAAATCAGTAAAGAAGCGAAAGATTTTATTGCCGATAAAGGTTTTGATACGCAATTTGGTGCGCGTCCGTTAAAACGTGCCATTCAAAAATATGTGGAAGATCCTTTGGCGGAAGAAATCATCAAATCCACGTTATCAGAGGGAGATACGATTGAAGTAGATTTGGATAAAGAAAAATCAGAAATCAAAATTAAAATTTCCAAACCGAAAAAGAAAAGTAAAAAAGAAGATTGAAAAATCCGTCATGGTTTTAAGCCTCTCAGAAAATTATTTTTTTGAGAGGCTTTTTTTTAGTTCAACGTAATGTTGTAATTAACGCCGTTGATAGTAACGGTAGCAAGGTTGTCACACGCTCCACTGCCATAGTCAATATTGCGCGTAGAAAGATGCAAAGGTGTCATCTGCACAATTCCACTTTCTACATAACGACAACCATTTGTGAGTTGAAGTGGGTTTAAAATACTTGCGGAAAAAGTATTTCCTGTTGTACTGGAACCAGTTATGTTTCCGCGTATTAAATAAACATCGTCTGTAATCACTATTGGCGTAGCGCTTCCTGCAGTCCATTCGCGCGTACATTGCGCTTGCCAATCGATGATTCCGCCAGTGGGTGTTGTAATAATTCCGTTTGAAATATTTTCTGTGTAATAGGGGTTATTATTTGAATTTAATCCCATATTGGTAAGCGTTTCCGTGCCTTGTACGCTGTAATCGTTTATGTGATAATTGTTAGTACTAATAGTAATAACAGTTCCAGCAGTTCGATATTTCCCACTAAAAACGATCGTCAAAATACCTCTTCTTTTCACGCCATCGGGTCCAATACAATCTGTTGTTCCGAAATTTAAAGTCATTGTTTTTGGATATGTAGGATTCGGAAGTGCTGGATTTACAGTAACGGTGGCGCAAGATGAAGCCACTGTATTGGCAGGCGGATTTGGGCGATTAACATCTGCTTGAACACTGGAAACTACGTCCATTTGTGTAAATAAATCACCAAACATAAATTCGGCAGTAGTAAAATCTTGAGAAGATTGTGTTTCGTTATCGTTGTCGCGAACTGATTTATTGCAGGAAATAAAATAAAAACATGCGACTAAAGAAGTCAAAAAAACGGTTTTGAAAAATAAATTTTTAATCATATTTTATATTTGTTTTACAGATAAGAATAACGAAAATTACTTATATCTTTTCATATTCGCAAAAAGCGTACGAAAAATTATTTTTTTCAGTTGGTTCAAAGCGCTCTTCTTGTCGGAGTTCCCAAATTTTTTCATCTATTTTCGGAAAAAAGCAATCGCCTTCAAAAGCATGAAAAATTTTAGTAAAATAAATTTTTTGTGCAAGGTGCATGGATTGATTGAAAATTTCAGCTCCGCCAATAATGAAAAAATCTTTTTCGGAAGTGTTTTTTTGTAAGGCTTCTTCCAATGAATTTACAACGATGCAACCTTCCGCAGTGTAATTTTTATTTCGAGTGATGATAATGGAAACTCTTCCTGGCAAAGGCTTTCCAATGGATTCAAATGTTTTTCGTCCCATCACAATGGTATGTCCCATCGTAATTTTTTTGAAATGTTGTAAGTCCGCAGATAAATGCCAAATCAATTGATTGTTTTTTCCAATCACGTTATTTTCGGCTGCTGCAACGATGATGGAAATAGGCATTTGAAAAATTATTTTTTTGAAACGAAAAAAAGAAATTAAATGGCTACGGCTGCTTTGATGTGAGGATGCGGATCGTAGCCTTCTAACGTAAAATCTTCAAACTTAAAATCAAAAATATTGGTAACCGAAGGATTTATTTTTAATGTCGGAAGCGCTCTAAAATCACGACTTAATTGCAATTTTGTTTGTTCGATGTGGTTGGAATACAAATGTGCATCGCCAAATGTGTGAATAAAATCGCCAACTTTTAAACCACAAACTTGCGCCATCATCATCGTGAAAAGCGCGTAAGACGCAATGTTGAAAGGAACTCCCAGAAAAATATCGGCACTGCGTTGATATAACTGACACGATAATTTTCCATCCGCTACATAAAACTGAAAAAAAGCGTGGCAAGGTGGCAAAGCCATTTTCTCGATTTCGCCTACGTTCCAAGCACTTACAATCATGCGTCGAGAATCAGGATTTGTTTTTAATTGATTAACAACTTGCGAAATTTGATCAATGTGTTTTCCGTCTGCTGCATTCCAAGAACGCCATTGATAGCCGTAAACAGGACCTAAATTTCCATTTTTATCTGCCCATTCATCCCAAATGGAAACTCCATTGTCTTTTAAAAATTGAATATTCGTTTCACCTTTTAAAAACCAAAGCAATTCATAAATAATTGAACGAATGTGAACTTTTTTTGTGGTGAGGAGCGGAAATCCTTTTTGTAAATCAAAACGCATTTGATGCCCGAAAACACTCACGGTCCCAGTTCCTGTACGATCATTTTTTACAGTGCCGTTTTCGAGCACGTGGCGCATCAAATCGTGGTACTGTTTCATCGAATTAAGATTTTTTTCGGTTGCTCATTTCATCGCGAATACGCGATGCTTTTTCGTAGGCTTCTTCAGAAAGTGCTTTGGTAAGAAGGATTTGCAACTCTTCGGAAGTTTTTTTCTTCAAATCATTTTCCTCTTTTACCTTCGGCGCTTTTTCTTTTTCAGGTTCTTCTTTTTGAACTGTTCCTGCTTCATCATCCAATAAAATCCCTGCAGTTGCTAAAATAAATTCATACGTGTAAATAGGGCACAAAAACCTTACTGCTAAAGCAATTGCATCGGATGTACGTGCATCTATTTCTACTTCTTTTTCAGCATTCTGGCAAATTAATTTAGCGAAAAAAATACCTTCTACTAAATTATAAATAACGACTTCTTTCAATTGAATTTCAAAGGTATCGGCAAAACTTTTAAATAAATCATGCGTCAACGGGCGACTGGGTGTCATTTTTTCCAATTCAATAGCAATGGCTTGTGCTTCAAAAGCACCGATAATAATAGGCAATCTTCTTTTGCCTTTTGCTTCGCCAAGTACTAAAGCGTAAGCCCCAGATTGTGTTTGGCTATAAGATAATCCGACAATATCAATTTTTATTTTTTTCATTTATTCTTCGAAAAAAAAATTCTCGCACGCTGTTTTCTAATGATTAAATTTAATGAAATAATTTTGAATTATCCATGAGCGATTTTCATTTGCTTTACCTCCTCAATCAATTTCGGTACTACTTGAAACGCATCACCAACAATTCCGTAATCCGCAGCTTTAAAGAAAGGAGCTTCGGGATCAATATTAATAACAACAATTACTTTTGATGAACTAACGCCCGCCAAATGCTGAATAGCACCGGAAATTCCGATGGCAATATATAAGTTAGGACCGATGGTGATTCCAGTTTGTCCAACGTGCTCGTAATGTGGTCTCCAGTCCATGTCGGCAACGGGTTTGGAACAAGCAGTGGCAGCACCCAAAACTTCTGCCAATTGTTCAATCATTCCCCAATTTTCCGGACCTTTTAATCCACGACCTGCGGAAACAACTATTTCGGCTTCTGTTAAGGCAATTTTACCAGAAGTTTTTTTCACTTCTTTGGATACAGAACGAAAAACGTTTTCGTTTAATGTTGGCGAAAACGCTTCTATGGTTGGCGTTGTTGCATTCTCAATTACTTTATAAGAATTAGGCGTAATCGAAATAACTTTTACATCAGTTGCAATAGTTACATCTACCAAACCTTTTCCTGAAAAACATTTTTTTCGGATGGTGAAGGGATTTGTAGAACTTGGCAAATCAACAACTCCTGAAACGATTCCTGCATTTAATTTTACGGCAACTCTTGCTGCAATTGATTTTCCGCTGTATGTGTTAGAAATAATAATTACGTGTGCACTTTCTTTTTTTGCTGCTTCTGTTAAAACAGCAGTATAAGCGGCGGGAATTAATGTATTTAATTTATCGTTTTTTACGGATAAAATTTTTGAAGCTCCGTATTTTCCCAATAATTGTAAGTCGACATCGCTCACATTACCAATACTTACAGCCGTTACGTTGGTGCTAAGTTGTTTCGCAATTTCGTGTGCGTACGAAACGGCTTCAAAGGTTGATTTTTTAAATTTTCCTTCCCAATTTTCGGAGAATACAATTACTGACATAATGAGTTTTTTAGATTGAAAAAATATTTTTTTAAATGACTTTTGCTTCGTTGTGTAATAAGTTGATTAATTCTTCTGGATGATCTGCGGAAATCATTTTACAAGCTGATTTTGCAGGAGGAACAGAATAATTTACAAAAGAAGTTGTTGCTGTATTTCCTGTCGGTTCAACTACTTGTAATGGTTTTGTTCGTGCTGTCATAATGCCGCGCATATTCGGAATGCGAGGTTCTGCCATTCCTTTTTGTGCACTTGCCACAAATGGAAGCGATGTACTTATTACTTCTTTTCCTCCGTCAATTTCTCTTTCTAATAAAGCTTCTGTTCCGTTTACATCTAATTTTACGGCAACAGAAACAGAAGGAATTTCCAATAATTCTCCAATCATTCCAGCAACCAATCCACTGTTGTAATCAATAGATTCACGACCAGTTAAAATAATATCGTATTGATTTTTTTTCGCGATTTCTGCGATTTGAGAAGCAACAAAAAAAGCGTCTAAAGGTTCCGCATTTATACGAATGGCATCATCTGCGCCAATGGCAAGTGCTTTACGGATGTTGGCTTCGGTAGTTGCTATTCCTACATTAATAACGGTAACAGTTCCACCCAAACTTTCCTTTAATTCCAAGGCACGTGTCAGCGCAATTTCATCATAAGGATTAATGATATACTGAACGCCTGCGCTGTTAAACGACTTATTATCGGCAGAAAAAGTAATTTTTGTAGTGGTGTCAGGAACGTTGCTGATGCAAACTAAAATTTTCATATTCGTCTAAATATTATTTTTCGATTCAACTCGTATTAAAAATAAAAATGCGAATTTAGCAAAAACATTTTAAAATAAATAGTTCTTAAAAATCAAAAAATATGTTTTCGAAAACATCAAAAATAGGCATCATCGGTTCGGGTGCTATGGGAAGTGGAATTGCGCAAGTGGCAGCAAGTGCGGGACATCATGTTATTGTTTATGACAGCAATGCAAATGCGCTTGAAAAGGCGAAAAATAATTTAGAAACAATTCTTTTCAGATTAGTAGAAAAGACGAAAATTACGAAATCCGAAGCAGAAGCCATCACTTCGAGAACGCTATATGTTAATGATATGGAAGCTTTCAAAGGCTGTGATTTAGTTATTGAGGCGATTGTTGAAAATTTGCAGATTAAACAAAGTGTATTTTCAGAATTAGAAAAAAAAGTTTCGGACACCTGTGTTTTGGCTTCTAACACATCTTCGCTTTCTATTACTTCCATTGCGGCTGCTTGCAATAAGCCAGAAAGAGTTATTGGAATTCATTTTTTTAATCCTGCGCCATTAATGCCTTTGGTCGAAATTATTCCGGCGCTTACTACAAATCTCGTTGTTACAGAAAATACTCGAAAATTAATTGACACTTGGAAAAAAATAACGGTGCTGGCGAAAGATACGCCTGGATTTATTGTTAATCGCGTAGCGCGAAATTTTTACGGAGAATCCATTCGGATTTACGAAGAAGAAATTGCTGATTTTGCTACGATTGATTGGGCAATGAAAGAAATTGGCGGGTTTAAAATGGGTCCTTTTGAATTGATGGATTTTATCGGAAACGACATTAATTATAAAGTTACCGAAACTGTTTGGGAACAATTTTTTTACGAACCGCGCTTCAAACCTTCGTTTACTCAAAAGCGTTTATTCGAAGCAAAATTTTTCGGTAAAAAATCAGGAAGAGGATATTATGATTATTCGCCGAACGCTACGTTACCAAATCCTTTAAAGGATTTAGCGCTCGGAAAAATAATTTTTCAACGCGTTATTTCTATGTTGATAAATGAAGCTGTCGATTCCTTGTATTTGCAATTAGCAAGCAAGGAAGATATTGATTTAGCGATGACAAAAGGTGTCAATTATCCGAAAGGATTATTAAAATGGGCGGATGAAATTGGCTTGGAAAATTGTTTGAAAACGCTTTCCGATTTGCAAAACGATTACGGAGAAGATCGTTATCGCCCAAGTATTTTGCTAAAACAAATGGCAAAAGAAGGGAAGAAATTTTTTAGCTGAACGATTTTAAATTCCAATCTAAACTTTTTCTTTATGAAAAAAGAATAGCAGAAATGGAAAAGTTGAATGGAACTATTTGAATGTTATTTTTGGTTAGAAACCATGTCTGCACCTTCTTCTACATTGGAAGCAATATTTAAAATAGTATCCAATTGAGAAATAGCAATTAATTTTTTCACAGCATCTTGTAAGCCTGTCAATACAAATGTTCCTTGCGAATTTTTGCACAAACGATTGGCAACCAAAATGGCACTCAATCCAGAAGAATCGCAATAGCGAGCAGCCGAAAGATCGATAATAATGTTTTTCACACCATCGGAATTTATCAACACCAACTCCGACTTTAAAGAAGGCGCAATATTGCTGTCTAACTTATCGGCACTTACACTTATCAAGGTGTATCCGTCCTTTTTGTTTACCTGAAAACTCATAAATCCCTCCTGAAAAAATTATTTTTACGAAACAAATATATGTAGAAATAAATTACATTTCCACTCTTCCGGCTAAAAGATATAACACCGCCATTCTTATCGCCACTCCATTTTCTACTTGTTCTAAAATCAAACTTTGCTTGGAATCCGCTACATCGCTCGTTATTTCAACGCCTCTATTGATGGGTCCTGGATGCATAATGCTTATTTTTTTATCGAGCGAATCGAGTATTTTTTTATCCAATCCGTAAAGCATTGTGTATTCGCGCAAGGAAGGAAAATAATTGATTTCCTGACGCTCTAATTGGATGCGCAACATATTTGCAACATCGCACCATTCAAGGGCTTTTCGCAGATTATATTCCACTTTTACTCCCAATTCTGAAATGTATTTCGGAATCAAAGTTGCCGGACCACACACCATTACTTCTGCACCTAATTTTTGGAGACAAAATATATTGGATAAAGCCACGCGTGAATGAAGAATATCGCCGACAATCACTATTTTTTTCTTTTTTACTTCTCCGTATTTTTCGCGAATGGAATACGCATCCAATAAAGCTTGCGTAGGATGTTCGTGCGCGCCATCACCTGCATTGATAATTTTCGCATTCACATTTTTGGCTAAAAAAACGGCCGCACCAGGATTGGGATGACGCATCACCACCATGTCCACTTTCATCGCTAAAATATTATTGACGGTATCAATCAGCGTTTCGCCTTTTTTTACGGAAGAGGAAGATGCCGCAAAATTGAGCACATCCGCCGAAAGGCGCTTTTCAGCCAGCTCGAATGATAATTTTGTTCGGGTAGAATTTTCAAAAAAAAGATTGGCAATGGTAATGTCTCTGAGCGAAGGAACTTTTTTTATCGGACGATTAATAACTTCTTTAAAATGATCCGCTGTCTTAAAAATCAACTCAATGTCCTCTTTTGTGAGCTGTTTTATTCCTAAAAGATGCTTTACGCTTAGCTTCGAATTCATCGTTTTATTTATAAATTAAGGCTACTTTATCTTCTCCTTCCGATTCTTTCCATTCTACTTTTACGCGCTCCGACGCAATCGAATCAACCGTTGAGCCAACATAATCGGGCTGAATTGGCAGATGTCGGCTGTAACGTCGATCTATTAATACCATCAATTCTACTTTTCTCGGTCGCCCGAAAGCAAGCATGGCATCCAATCCAGCACGTATGGTACGGCCTGTATACAACACATCATCCATCAAAATCACATTTTTATCTTCGATGATAAAATCTATTTGTGTAGATTTTGGGATAAGCGGACTTTCTTGCTTCCTGAAATCATCCCTGTGAAAGGTAACATCCAAAGCACCGCACAAAATATTTTTTTTGGGAAGTAAAATTCCGAGTTGTTGATGAATGCGTTTCGCTAAAAAGATTCCACGCGGTTGCAAACCGATTAAAACAGCATCCGAAAAATCATTGTGGTTTTCAATTAATTGATAACAAAGCCTGTTAATGGTGAGTTCAAACGCCCGACTGTTAAAAATGATTCTTGGCTTCATAATGTCAGTTGCGACAAAGGTAACAAAAATGTGGTTTGAAAAAATATTTTTTTGAACGTATAGAAAACTCGTTTGAAAAATTAATTTTTCAAAGCACAAAAATCAGGATTAAAAAATTAATCGTAGCCAACTATTTTATAGGTAAAAAATCCGACCATTTCGTGGAGTAAAACATTCCAATTGTTGAAGGTAGAAGCGTCGGGAATAAAAAGGTAGTCAAATTCCCATTTTATCGGACCGCTGTATCTGTCGGTACTGTATGGCACAACGCTGATTCCTTGTTTCTGAAAACAACCCAAAGCCCTGCGCATGTGAAAGGCAGATGTGATGAGTAAATATTTCTTACCAACAGAATTTTGTTCTAAAATTGCTTTTGAAAACAGCGCATTTTCATGCGTGTTTTTCGATTTGTCTTCTACTAAAATATCCGCTTGCGGAATACCGATTTCGACCAAATAATTTTTTAATAAAGAAGCTTCCAAAATATCTGGATGCAAAATACTGCCGGAACCACCCGAAATTAAAATTTTCTGAATGATGCCTTTTTTATAGAGTTCTATTGCTTGAAAAAGACGATCTCCACTGCGCTGAAATTGCAAACGTTTTAATTTAATATCGTAATCAGTCATGCCGCCTAATACAATTCCGACGTCGTATTTGTCAAGTTTTTCAGAAGGAGTGGCTGGGATTTCCCATAAACGCATTGTTTCATCCAATATAAATGAATTGGAAAAAAATAATAATGTGATAATTCCTGCGATGAAAAAATATTTTTTTCGTCGCGCATTTTTAGAAAATAATGCAATTAAAAATAAAGCGATTACCCAGATAATGGGCGTGATGCAAAAAGAAAGGATTTTCGAAAGGATGAAAAACATACACTAAAATTAGAATTCAAATGTAATTCAAAAATCTTTCCCAATTTTGTTACGTAAAAAAAGACGATGAAAAAAATAATTTTTCTGATTGTTGAAATACTGTTTCTGATACTTGTCATTTTTTCGTTAGTATATCGCGATTTGGTTGAATATGGCTGGATGCAAGGCGAAGGACAGTTGGAGATTTATTTTCAGGCAAAGCCGGTTTCGGAAATGATGAACGATAAAAATGTGCCGGATTCTATCAAAAACAAATTGAATTTAGTACAAGAAATTCGTCAATATGCAATTGACAGCCTTGGAATAAATGATTCTAAAAATTTTACTTCTGTTTACAATCAACACGGAAAGCCTTCGCTGTGGGTGCTTACGGCTGCTGAAAAATTTTCGTTGCGTGCCAAAGCATGGAATTTTCCTTTTCTGGGAAACGTTTCTTACAAAGGCTTTTTTGATTTAACAAAAGGAAAACGCGCGAAAATAATATTGGAAAACGAAGGCTACGACACGGATTTAGGAATGGTTTCGGATTGGTCAACGTTGGGTTGGTTAAACGACCCGATTTTATCAAATACGCTTTCATATCACGTTGGAGACCTTTCCAATCTTATCATTCATGAATTAACGCACGGTACTTTGTACGTTAAAAACAATGTAGATTTTAATGAAAATTTAGCCAGTTTTATTGGTGATAAAGGAGCATTGAAATTTCTGCAACACAAATATGGAAAGGATTCCGAAGAATATTTGCGTTATGTGCATCACAAATCTGATCGAAAAATGTATGCCGATTATATTTTGAAAAGTGCTGCGCGTTTGGATAGTTTGTACAAACAATTTAAGCCGAACGAATCTGATTCTCAAAAAGAGCAAGAAAAAATGAATTTAATTCAGCAAATTATAGCGAATGTTTCCAACCTTAATTTATACAATAAAGCCAAGTATATCAAGTTTAGCAAAGAGGCATTGATTTCAAAAAATGCTTTTTTTGTTTCCTTTAAAATGTACGATTCGCAATATGATTTTTTCGATCAAGAATTGCATCAAAAATTTGGAAATAATTTGCGCAATTATTTAGATTATCTGAAGAAAAAATATCCTTCTATTTAATTTTTAATGCATGTTTTTATATGCCACAAAATCTTTCAACAAAGCACATTCTTGCAGCCTGTTTTTATAATAAATTGTATTGCTGAAATCCTTTTTTAACAATTCAAATTGTTCTGATTTTTGAACATTCGTTGAATCATAAGTATTTTTTTCTGCTTGCTCACATTTTGCTGCCATAAAACAACATTGCGCTTTAAACTCATTGTCTTTAGAGGCATTCATCGCTTTTAAATAATATTCTTTTGCAGTGGTACAATGAAAATAATCTTTTATAAAAATCTTATTTTGAGGATTTTTATCGTATTCGGGCATAGTAGCATCAAATGTTGTGTCATTAAAAAGTTCCAAGTCGGCGCCACTCCATTCGTCTTCTACCAGCAACCAAGAATTTCCGTAATAAGTCATATTGTAATAACCATTAGCAGCTTCGTATAAAGAATTTGCATCCTTCTTTTTCAGTAAATTCAACATTTTTTCACAAAAAGTGTATTTGTTGTAAATAACAGTGTCTGCCTTTGTCTTAGCATGTGTGTCTATTATTTGCACAGCAAATGAATTAGCTGCTAAATACGTTTTAAAAGGATCTTTTTTCCAATAATCGTTTGTGATTTGTGCATATTTTTCAGCAGCAGCAGCAAAATTATATTCTTTCAAATACAAAGTACCTTCAAAGTCAAGCATCCTATTTTTATTGAATTGAAAACTGTCTGTAATTAAAGTTTCGTACTCATTTTTGTTTTTCTTGAAAAGTAATTCGTGTAAATCAGCCAATGTATGGTGATTAGTACATCTTGAAATTAAATCGTAAGGTTCGCCTAAATTTAAATAAATAACCCCACTTTTATTAAAGCACACGATTGCTTTCGGTAAATCTTTTTGTACTTCGTATTTATAGGCTAATATGCGCATAATATTCGCATAAAGCGAAGGTTCTGGCTGAATAGAAGTATTGATAGGTTTGCATTTTGAAAGCCAAAGCAAATCGGGAACCATTTCATTTTCAATTTTAGGAGTAAGAATTTTGTACGAATTAATTCGATTTAAAATAAGTAGAAAATGGCGTTCCTCTTCCATTTTTACATTGCCTTCGCAAAAAGATTTTGCAGTATCCAATGCTTTGTTGCAATCGCCGGTATTACCCTCTAATAAAGAAAGGTAGCTTTTTGATAAATACAGCAACGCCTTGTTTTTTATTTTATTTTCATCAATAAAATTTTGGACAATGATTTGGAGTTGGTTCAAACTTGTTTGCGTATCTTTTGTTAAATTTTTCGGATCTATAGTTGTGGAATCTTGTTCGTATACTTCGCCTTCATTAGCAGCAGAAGCATAAATTTTTCGTGTCATAATCACGTCTTCTATTTTACCTATTTCTCGAATTAATAAATTTTCGAGTAATGGAGAATTGGGTTCGTATTGATAAACGCTCATTAATGCTTGCGGAGAAAAATAGTTATTTCCTGTTGCTTGCATTGCCATGATTACCGCTTTTTCGTGATTGTTTTTACACAATGCCAGTAAGGATTCTATGTTGTTTTCAGCTATTCTGGATTCATGAAAATATTGGAATACGACAATTTTTTTTTCAGCACAATTATCAAAAACGTGCGATAATAAATAATCTCCCTCGTCTGTTTTTCCTGTGTTGATGAGGGCAACAGCTTTAATCAACAATGCCCAGTTTTGAATGGTGCTTTTTACTTTTGAATGTACAACATCTTCATCGTACAATTTTATACATAATGCATTATCACCGCTATAACCCGCCAAGCGGACTATCTGATAGGCATAACGTAGTTTCAGATATGCATCTTTTGTTTTTTTATAATCACTTTCTCCCAAAGTGATAAGAGCCGGCATTTTAGCGGTATCTCTTGGTAATGGATCCCAAGGATCAGCTGGAAATGTTACAAATGGTTCGCAGTTTTTGGCGAAAATAAGATAGGCGAGTGCTTCTTTGTATTTTGCTTGATTGAGTAAAACGAGACATTTATTATTGGATAAAGAATCAGGAACGGTTTTATTTTGTTGAATGCTTTCGAGTACTGAAACCTTTAAATTGTACACCACTTTTTGTATGTCTTTTTTCGGAGCTTGATGTTGGAAATAATTTTCCCATTCACCGATATTCGTGTCCACAGGATTTGAAGGTTCGTCTCTTTGATAAACGGATTGGTAGCTATAAAAAAAAGGATAATTGCTTTTATCACTTTGTAAATCTGGGCTAAAAAAAATAACGCGGAAAATTCCTGGGTCGGTCATTTCTGTACAAGCTTTCAAAATATTTTTACGAAAACAAATAGCCAGAATACTAACGATAGCGAGCGAACAAAGAATTAATTTTTTCATATCCAAAAGGTTTAATTAACAGCGAGTCTAAACTAAAAAAGCTAAAGCTAAGCGAATCTGTTTTGTTTTTTGATGCGATCATAGAAATACTTTTTTCGAGTGCCTCTTCCGAACAATTTTCTAATCGAATTTGATCGTGTTGATACAAATGAAAAGTATTCAAATCGACATCTGTTTTTGCTTCGTACACGTTTTCAGCAATTTTATTAAACGAAAAATTATTTTTCAAAACCGAATCTGAAAGGTTATTTAAAATGCCGTAGAAATGGTTGTTTCGGAACAAAACGCCCCAGTAAAAAATGGGTAAAACAACATCTAATTTTAAAGGATAATTGGCTAAATTTCCGATGTATTTTTTTTCTTCTTCCACATCTAAAATGGAATTTTCTATTTTCGGATTGGTTAAAGGTTGCATATTGTAAGCCATCAAAGTGCCTCTGTCCACAGGCGGAACACCTGTAATTGTAAAATATTTTTCTTGATACAAACGAATCGTGGCTGAAATTTTCCAATGATTTTGTTCTGCAATCGGGCGGATATTTCGAATTAAATTAAAGTATTTATTTTTGGTTAATGCGCTCCAATCACAATCCAATTGAATTTCGGAAACTCCAGTATTTACAGACTGTTTAATCATCTCCTCTAATTTATCCGCAATGTTTTTTCCAAGTGTTTCTATTTGCGAGCTGTCTGTTTTTAAAAGTGTTTCGTTGGTAATAAATACAACAGGAATGATTTGTATTCCGGCAGGAAAATGATCGCTAAAAACAATTGGCTGAATTGGTTTTGCGAGATTTGTTTCCGCATCCAAATTCACATCAAAAAAGCGTACGTATAACTTTTTTACATCGCATTGATGCAGCATTTCTCGCTCGTTGGACGAAATTTTGAAATCGGTTTTCCAATAATAAAATCCGTGCGTAATTACTTTTTTGGAAGGTTTTTGACAGGATAAAATACTTGTCAAAATAAGGATTCCGAAAATTATTTTTTGAAATGGATCCGTTGTCATAGTATTTATCAATGGTAATTTGTTTTCAAAAATGCTAAAAATAAATGGTTTTGATTTTTGGATTAAAAATTTGCTCGTCGCCAATCTGACACTAAATCCGCGCTTATAATCCGATTTCCTTTTTTCCTGTTTGAAAATTGTCTTTTTGGCTTAACCCAAAAAGAAACAAAAAACTCAAGAAAAGGCTATCGGCTCACGCACAAGCTGGCTCAACCCCCGCTACCTTTTCCGGCTCGCGCTCCGCTTTGAAAAAATATTTTTCTGATATTGGATTTTTCAATTCTCCATTATTTAAATCCTTCGCTCTGATTCTGAATCAAGTTCAGAATGACGGCTCTGTTTTCTTTTTTCCTCCCCCCCGCTCCCTCCATGATGGGGATAAATTGTTAGTTCCTCGCTTGAGGAGGTGACTGACACAGTTTAATGAACAGACCCAATTGTAATTCAATTTCCGCATCCTGAGTGTCGTCCGCCAGAGTAGGAGCATTGATTTCCGAACTCGAACTATCGTTCGCGACACTTGCCGTATCAATTTCTTTATGTTCCCTCTCGTCCGCTATAGCGTGAGCTGCAATTTCGTCAGGTGAACACGCATCCGCGCTAAAAGGTAAGTTACCCCGTTTAATTTATTTCTTAATTTAGCATCAAATTATATTTTTCCATGAAATTAAAAACATACATCACTCTTCTTTTTATTTGTTGCGGTATTTTTTATCTGAATGCGCAAGCGCAGGTGCTTGGTTTCGGTTCTAATCCTGGAAATTTGAATATGTATAAATATGTTCCTTCCGGAATTACAGGTCCAGCTCCACTTGTGATTGCATTGCACGGTTGTACCGAAACGGCTTTGGAATATGCACACGAAACAGGCTGGGATAAATTAGCAGACAGACATCTATTTTATGTGATTTATCCCGAACAAGTAATTGCAAATAACAGTAGTCTTTGTTTTAATTGGTTTGACACAACGGATGTGAATCGTAACATGGGCGAAGCGCTTTCGATAAAGCAAATGCGCGATTATATGGTAGCTAATTATGATATTGATACAACTCGAATTTTTGTAACCGGACTTTCTGCTGGAGCAGCGATGACGGTGGCGATGCTTGCTGCTTACCCTGAATTGTTTCATAAAGGTGCCGAAATGAGCGGTTTGCCTTACAAAGCGGCTACTTCCGTTTTGACTACAACGTATGCAGAAGATGGCTTAGTAACCAATATACCTTCGCAATGGAGAGCATTAGTAAGAGCGCAAAATCCGACGTATACTGGTCCTTTTCCGAAGCTGGCTATCTTTCACGGAACAGCTGATTTCGTTGTGAATATTAATAATGCAACAGAATTAATTAAACAATGGACGAATCTAAATCATGCGGATCAAATAGTAGATTCAACTTATAATTCATTTCAAGGAAATGCAAATGTGGAGCAAAC
The DNA here is from genome assembly GCA_039924845.1 of Bacteroidia bacterium. Classification (NCBI taxonomy): domain Bacteria; kingdom Pseudomonadati; phylum Bacteroidota; class Bacteroidia; species Bacteroidia bacterium. The sequence goes on along the minus strand of JBDTAC010000004.1, from coordinate 38,720 downwards.
TATTTATAATGACAGCTCCAATAATCCGGTGGTGTATTATTATAAAATTACTGGAATGCCGCACGGAATTGCTATTGATACTGGAAGTTGTCCGCGACAAGGTGGTGCCATAGCAACGTATTCCATTGAAGAACATAAATTCCATTCTACTTATTGGGCTGCCGATTTCTTCGGAATTTTGAAACAACCTTATATTATTACAGGTTCTATTTTGGTGAATCAATATGCTGCAAATATTGTTTATTCAGTTCCCAATACTATTGGATCAACCTATAATTGGACAGTTCCAACGCATGCGCAAATTGTGGGCGGACAAGGAACTAACAGCATAACTGTAAATTTTGATACCATTAGTGGAAACGTTTCCGTTACTGAAACTACTGCTGCTGGCTGTATTAATGATGAGGCTTCGTTGTATGTTTTGGTAAATAGTACAAATGGTGTTGTTAATATTGCGAAACAAAATGGTAAGATTGTTTTTTGTAGTGCCGACAATAGTTTGCTGATGACTAATTTTAATTTGAGCGAATTAAAAAGTATTGTTATTTATAATTCTGTTGGAGAAAAAATGTCTGTTTCTTATAATGTAATTGGGAATAAAATTTTCTTGAAAAATAAATTTTCAACAGGTATTTATTTTGCTGATTTAATTGGAGAGTTTGGTCAGGGAAATTGCAAAATGCTTGTTTTGCCTACTCAATAAAATAAGATTAAACTATAAACTGTCGTTCAGTTTTTCGGTCAAAAAAAAAGATATTTTATTGTTATAGCGCTTGTTTTTATAAGCAGAAACCCAACGAATTCCGTTGATAGAATTTGTCAGAAAAACTTCATCAGCTTTTAAAATATCTTGTTCGGAAATTTTTTTTTCGAGTACGATTAATTTGTTTTTTTTAGCGATTTCAATAAGTTTATCTCGCATAATTCCAGATACGCAAGCTTCGTTTATAGAGGGTGTCAGGATTTTTCCATTCTTCACTATAAAGACATTGGACGTAATGCTTTCTGAAATATTTTTTTTGTCATTTAAAATAAAACATTCATCCAATCCGTGTTTTGTTTTATAAATAGACGCCATTACAAAAAGCAATGCGTTAGCTGATTTTATGGATGAAATAGAAGAATTTATTTTTTGTATTTCATCGAATAATCCAATTTTATATCCAACAGAATTTAGTTTAAATTTATTTTCTGAAAGCGGAAATGCCTCCATCAAAAAAGAAATTTCATTCGTTTCGGGAGTATAAAAGCCGCCGTCGTTCCTGAAAATACTGAGTCGGAAACGAGCATTTGAAAAATTATTTTTTTGAGCAAGTGTTTTTAATTGTTCTTCAAAATAGCTTGCTGAAAAATTTTTTTTCGGAAGCATTTGCAAAATTTTCATTGATTTTTTTAAACGCAGAAAATGTTTCTTTATAAATGGAATGTTTCCGTCAAACATTCGAATACTTTCGAAAATGGCATCTCCGTAGCGAAAAGCTCTGTTTTCAGAAGTCAGAGAAAGTTTTTTTTGAGAAATTATTTTTCCGTTGAAATTAACGTAAGTCATATTTGGATTAGAAAATTATTTTTTTGACTTCCGATAAAGGACTATTCGCTTCGATTAAAATTCCTTTGACGCCTGCCTTTTCAGCAGCTTGTACATCGCGCAATTTATCGCCAATAAAAAAAGATTTTGATGCGTCAATATTAAATCGCGCCAAGCCTTTTTCCACCAATAAAGAATCTGGTTTGCGACAAATACAGTTGGTTTGATCGGGATGATGTGGACAATAATAAATTTCGTGAATGAAAATGTTTTTTTCGGCTAATTTATTTTTCAAAAAGTCATGTAATTTTTCAACGTCTTCGTGCCCGTAAATTCCTTTGTTGATGCCGCCTTGGTTGGTTATCACCACAAAAATATATTTTTTTTCCTGCCAAAAAAGTAAGGTTTCCAAAACTTCTGGTAAAATTTCAAACTCTTCTAATGCGTAGATGTAATCGCCTTTTTCACGATTTAAAACACCGTCACGATCTAAAAAAACTGCTTTATTTTTCATCCGATAATTTGTTGAATAAAAGCGAGAAATAAACTTGGTTTCAGAATTATCGTAAACACAAATCCGAAAACAGCGCCCCAAAAATGCGCATCGTGACCAATGTTATCGCTTTTCCGCCGATCCATATACCACTCGTATGCCAGATAAAATACACCAAAAATATAAGCCGGAATATCAATCGGTAAAAATAAAATATTGAGCGGCATTTTCGGTCCCATTAAAATGGACGAAAACACAATTGCAGAAACAGCTCCCGATGCTCCAACAGAATTATAATTAGGGTTATTTTTATTTTTTTCAAACGAAGGAAAGGTAGAAATCATAATGCCTCCAACGTATAAAAGAATAAAATAAAATTCACTTTTTTCTCCAAAATACATTTTGAAAAAATAATTTTCAAGGATGCTTCCGAAGGAATACAACACGAACATGTTAAAAAACAAGTGCATGTAATCGGCATGTAAAAAAGCGTGTGTAAAAAAGCGGTACCATTGCTTTTTATCGTGATTTAACGCATAGGCATTGAATATATATTTCTGGAAAATAGCGCGATTATTAAATGCCAAAATGGAGAAAATACACGTGATACCAATGATGAGAAAGGTAACGATGGCAATGTTGGATTCCATTTATTTTGCAGGACTAAGCACGACGTTTTTAGTGATTTCTGTTTGAAAAGAATTTTTATCCAACACATCTACATCCTCTGAAAGATCAGTAAATCCTTGAGCTTGTATATCTACATGATAGTTTCCCGGAGGAACTATAATCACATATTTTCCATTATTTGAATTGGGCACATAATTTCCATAAACTTCCTGTGTTTTTTTATTGGTAACAGTTATGAAAACATCCGAATAAGAAACTTTTTTGGTAGCATCACTGCTTGCAATTTCTCCTTTTATGACGGAATATTTGGGTTCTACATTATTAAATGTAACACGATAAATATCCAAATCGCCGTAACCTCCTTTACGCAGAGCCGCGATATAACCATATCTTCCAGTTTCAGAAACGCGCAAATTCATATTGTCTTCGGGCGTATTAATCGGATAACCGACATTTGTAACATCCGTCCATTTTTTTTGATCTTCATCCCAAATGGCTTTAAAAATATCGTATCCGCCCATTCCGGTATGTCCTTTTGAACTGAAATAAAGTGTTTTTCCGTCGGGAGAAATATTCGGAAAATCTTCGTCAAATGTGGTATTTATATCCGCTCCTAAATTAATGGCAGGACCCCAAATTCCAGTAGGTAATTTTTGCGACATGTAAATATCCGTTCCGCCAAATCCGCCAGTACGATTGCTCGCAAAAAATATTTTTTGTCCATCAGCGGTTACAGAAGCAGCAATTTCATCTCCGCTTTTCGAATTAATATTTTCATTCAATTTTTCTGGCTTTGAAAATTGTCGGTTGACATCACTTCCCGAAACAAAAATATCTCCTTCTCCTTTCAAATTAATATGGTATAAAAGCATTGTATTTCCTGAACTTGACAAACCAATCACTTCGTTATTTCCATCGTCATTATTGAGTGGTGCAGGCATAATTTCCGAGGTACTGAATTGTCCTTTCGTAACTTTTGAAATGCAAATTTTTGGAATATACAGTCCGTTGGCAGAACGGTTTTCGTTTTCATTCGGGCGTTTTGAATTAAATACCAAAAAAGATTCGTTACCAGGAATGAAAGGATAATAATCGGCATAAGCGGAATTGACATTCGGACCTAAATTTTCAAAACTTACATCCACTGGAAACTTTATGAGCTCCTTCGCATTCAAGCAATATTGAATTTCCCTGTCCACATCATTCAAATTATCAGGAGTTCCTTTTCCTTCTTTTTTATACGCATTGTATGCTTTGATGGCATCGTCAAAACGATAAGCAAAATGATACGCTCTTCCTAATAAATATTCGGCGTCAGGATCGTATTTTTCCATGCGCGTTACAATTTCTAAATACGGAATCGCTTTCGATTTATCAATGTTTGTATTGAGGTAACACACTGCAATTCGATAATTGTATTTTTCATTTTTAGGATCTTTATCCAATAATGAAATATAGGCATCCAACGCATCTTCAAAATCTCCATTGTCGAAATATTCATTCGCTTTTTTAGGAGTTATTTTCATTTTCTCTTGAGAAAAAACAAATTGATGTGTCCCTAAAAAAATAAATAATAGAAGTAGCGTTTTTTTTGTCATTTCAATAGCGTTTTGAAATACAAATATAAGATAAAAGTATTCTTAATCTTAGTTTGAAAAAACGGGTTTGAAAAATTATTTTTTCAAACCCGTTTTTTGAGGTCGTTTTTGAAAATGTTTTTTATGATCTGAAAAAACTTTTTTCGAAGGGTCGTAAATCGGAGCCGCTCCTAAATGAGCCGGCAAAGGCGTTTTGAAAATTATTTTTTCGATGAGCGTTTCAATGTTGTGAAACTTTTGTTGATCTTTTTCATTGATAAAAGTAATGGCAACGCCCGTAGAATCAGCTCTTGCTGTTCGACCGATGCGATGGATATAATCTTCCGCATCTCCCGGAACATCGTAATTTACGACTAAACCAATTCCGTCAATATCAATTCCGCGCGATACAATATCGGTGGCAACCAAAACTTGAATTTGGCGACTTTTAAACTGCCGCATCACCGATTCGCGCTCGTTTTGCTCTAAATCAGAATGAATGGCTTTGCAGGAAAAATTTAATTTCTGCAATTCTTTTTCCAATTGTTTTACGTTACTTTTTGTAGAAGAAAAAATAATTACACTGTCTATTTTTTTTCCATTCAATAAATCCTTTAACAAAGCTGTTTTTTGCGCATCGTACGCCAAATAAGCCGTTTGTAAAATACCTTCGGCAGGTTTTGAAACGGCAATATTTATTTGTTCCGGTTCGTGCAATAATTTAGTCGCTAATTGCCTTATTTTTGGTGGAAAAGTAGCTGAAAAAAGCAATGTTTGCCGCTCTTTCGGAATATAACTCACAATTTTCATAATGTCATCGTGGAAACCCATATCCAACATTCTGTCGGCTTCGTCCAATACCAATTGTTTCAGCGTATCAAATTTGGTATAACCCAAACCCAAATGCGCAATTAATCTACCAGGCGTTGCAATAATAATATCCGCGCCTTTTATAAGTGCTTTTTTTTCGCGTTCAAACGACAATCCGTCTCCACCACCGTAAACAGCAATGGAACTGAGCGAAGTATAATACGCAAAACCTTCTAACATCTGATCAATTTGTACCGCCAATTCGCGCGTGGGCACAATAATTAATGTATTTACGCCCGCACTTTTATCTTGTTCCGCTTTGTGCATAATGGGCAACAAATACGCGCCAGTTTTGCCTGTGCCAGTTTGTGCGCAAGCAATTAAATCTTTGTTTTGTAAAATTACAGGGATGGCTTGTTCCTGAATGGGTGTGGGTTTCTGAAAACCCATCGATGTTAATCCTTCCTCAATTGCCGGAAGAAATCCGAAATCACTAAAAATCAATGTATTGTTTTATTTATGAAATACAAAAGTAGTCTTTATTTTCGGGATATTTTTTTATTTGATTTGGGATGAAAAAGAGCTTTGGAAAATTATTTTTTTGAAGGCTTTTTTTCTTGCTTCAAAACGAGTTTGAAAAATTATTTTTTCGAAGCATCTGGTTTCGCTTTTTTTAAAAAACTTTGCGAAGTATGTTCTATTTTTTTTACGTTCTTTTTTCTTGAAAGAAAAGAACCAAAAATTCAAGGCTTGGATTCCTCATTTCATTTTAGCTTCCTGAAAGCTATTCGTTGGGTGATTTCCGAACATCCGTTCGGGACTTCCCAATCTCATCACACTTTCAATTTGCTAAAATTTTATTCGCAATCCGATGCCGATTTTTTACTGTTCCAAAAAATTATTTTTTAACGCGGGTTGGCAGTGAAAACATACGATGCCGTGTTGCTTGTGCAATAGCAATTATGTTTTCTTGAGTTTTTTCTTTCTTTTTGGGTCAAGCCAAAAAGATAATAAGAAATAAATTTCCACTCTTATTAAGTGCAACTTTTTGTTATACGTTTTTTATGCTTTGCGAATAGTATTTGCGTAAATTTGTTTATGGTAATAATTACAAATAAAAGAGGATGGAAAACAGAGTTGAAAAATATAAAAATTGGGAGTACAAAATAAATTTTTCAAAAGACGTGAATAAATTTGAAATAAATTATCCCAATAAGAAATTAGACCCAGATACATTAAGCAAATATTATTCTATAAATGAATGTAGCATTGAATCTATAGAAAACAATAATTTTTATGTGTCGCAACCAGAAGATTTCAATGACTTATTTGATACGGCATATAATATCTTAGATTTTAATCAACTATATTTAAATTGCATTTTATCTTTATCTCCAAAAAATCAAGAAGAAAATATTAGACATCATTGGGAAACACATAAAGAGTTCTTTATTAATTCAATAAAAAAAGATTCTTATCGCGCTCTTTTGGCAAGATTTGGTATTTTATGTACTACTGAGAATAAACTTAATGAACTAATGTGGGGATATTATAATAATAACGAGGGATTTCTTTTAGAATTTAATTATAAAGAGTTTCCAAAGAATTTCCATGGACCTTTTCCTATTAATTATGTAAAAACAATTGATAAAATTAAAACAAATAATATCGACCATCTTACCTTTTTACTTCAATCAAATATTAAAAAAGATATATGGAAACATGAAAATGAGTATAGATTTCTTGTAGAAAGTGATTCGGAATATTTGAAAGTACGAGGAATTTGGGAGGATTCGGAATTAGACAGACTTCGTATAGAACAAAATATCTCTTTTAAAGAGAGAATAATGCCTTATTCTAGTAAATCAATTAAAGCTATTTATTTAGGATTTAATTTCTTAAAAGGAGAGAAAATATTAGATACTGGAAATCCATATCGAATAGAATTTATTTCAGAAAAAAAAGACTTAAAAAAAAGATTACTAGATTCAATTATAACGCAAGAAATGAACTGTTATAGTATTATACAAAATGTAAAAAACTTTGAACTTGAATGTGAAAGGTGGGATATTAAGTTTATTAATACTTATGAATATGAAATAAACAAAATTGACGCTTGTTAAAAAAACACTTTATTCTTTCTTCCTCATTGTTTTGACTGACCAAACTGTCATCAAAAACAATCCTCTAACTGGATAAGCTAATCCCAATAAAATATAAAACACAAATTTTGCAGACTGATTTAAATCAATTGGATTAGTTTGTATTTCCGCATTTTGATTTAAAAGTTCATTTATTTTTCCATTTACCCTATTGATAGCTAATGAATTTCTAACTATAATAGTATCTGGCAAAACAGTAACTCCTTTCGGTAGTCGTGGTAATCCAATTGTATCGTATTTAAGTGAAACAACACCTTTTTCTAAACTATCTAATTGATTGTTGTATTTTGACAATTCAGAATAATTTTTTTTGCATTTAGCATCTTCAAATTTTGAAATAGCATAAAAAACAAAGATTGATAACAAGGAAGCTATGACAATTAATAATAAAATTAAAAATTCACGAGCAATATTTTTTTTACATTTCAATAGATTTTTCATTTATTAAAGATAAACTAATACTCTTCAAAAAATTATTTTTTCGAAGCATAAAAAAAGGCATCTAAAAAGATGCCTTTTAATTCGATTAATAATAACGTAAACGTATTACTTCGGCTAAATATTTTGCCAAACGGATTACTTGGCGCGTGTAACCATATTCATTGTCGTACCAAACATACAATACAATATTTTTTTTGTCGTCAGCAACCAAAGTCGCTTGGCTATCAAATACCGAAGCGCAAGGGTTCCCAACCACATCAGTCGAAACCAATTCGTTGGAATAACAATATTGAATTTGCTCCACCAATTCGCCTTTTAATGCGGCATCTTTCATAATTTCATTCACCATTTCCTTCGTCGTTTCTTTGTGAAGATTTAAACTTAAAATGGCCAAAGATGCGTCAGGCGTAGGAACACGCACTGAATTCGCAGTTAATTTTCCGGCTAAAACGGGCAGCACTTTTGTTACCGCACTTCCAGCACCTGTTTCGGTAATCACCATATTTAACGCGGCAGAACGACCTCTTCTGTATTTCGGATGATAATTATCCAATAAATTTTGATCGTTTGTATATGAGTGAATTGTTTCGATGTGTCCGTGAATAATTCCCAGCTTGGTTTCAATTACTTGAAGCACGGGAATAATAGCGTTTGTGGTACAAGAAGCAGCTGAAAAAACAGTTTCTTTTTCAGGAACAATACTTTGATGATTCACACCATAAACGATGTTCGGAATATTTCCTTTTCCGGGCGCGGTCAATAATACTTTACTAATTCCTTTTGATTTTAAATGTTTAGCTAATCCATCACGATCTCTTGCAACGCCTGTGTTATCAATCAACAGCGCATCTTTAATATTGTAAGCTTCGTAATCAATTTCATCCGGATTTTTGGCAGCAATCATTTCAATTGTATGTCCGTTGATGATGAGTGCTTTGTTTTCAAAATCTTCAATAATAGTACCAGGAAACGGACCGTGAACAGAATCTGTTCTCAACAAATCCGCTCTCTTTATAATGTCATCATTCGAGTTACTGCGCGTTACGATGGCACGCAAACGTAATTGATCGCCTTTACCAGCTTGTGCAATTAACTCGCGCGCAGCCAAACGTCCAATACGACCGAAACCGTACAATACCACATCTTTCGGCTCCAGACTTCGCTTTTCTTTTCCAATGTATTCGTTTAATTTATTAGCAATAAACTCCTGAGCGGTTTTGAAATTATTTTTTTCTTGAATCCACTCAGAAGCCAATCGTCCAATATCTATACGCGATGCTGCCATGTCTAAATTCACTATTTCTTTGGCAAGCAACAAGGTGTCTTTAATTGTAATAGGTTGTTTTACAAAGTCCTTGGCGTATTGATGTAAATTCATTATTTCACTCGCACTTCTGTCCACCAATTGATTACGAAAAATAACCAACTCCACTGATTTCTCGAACCATAAATTACCTACAACACCAATCAATTCAATGGCAGCTCTTTCGTGATCAATCCAATCCTTTAATTCGTTTTCGTAACCTTTTTTTTGCAAAGTTTCTGATTTCATAGGTATTTAATGCTTGAGTTTTAGTAAAAAAATAAACCGCAAAAAACGTGGAGGAAAATGTTTCGCATTTGGCTCGTTTTTTTGCGGCTTTTAATAATTTAAAGTATTAACCTAAATATGCCTTTAATAATTTGCTTCTAGAATTATGGCGCAATCTTCTAATCGCTTTTTCTTTTATTTGTCTCACTCGTTCACGAGTTAAGTCGAATTTTGCACCTATTTCTTCTAATGTTAATCCGTGATTTAAACCGATTCCGAAAAACAAACGAATAACATCTCTTTCTCTTTCTGTAAGTGTAGAAAGTGAACGGTCAATTTCCTTTTGTAAGGATTCAGCCATCAAACTCGTATCTGCTCTCGGAGAATCGTGATTAATCAATACATCCAACAAACTATTTTCTTCTCCGTTAATAAATGGAGCATCCATAGAGACGTGTCTACCAGAAACGCGCATGGTATCAGCCACTTTATCTTGTGGCAATTCTAATAATTCAGAAAGTTCTTCCGCACTTGGTTCTCTCTCAAATTCTTGTTCTAATTTCGAAAAAGCTTTGTTAATTTTATTTAAAGAACCAACCTGATTCAGCGGTAAACGCACAATTCTAGATTGTTCAGCCAAAGCTTGTAATATGGATTGACGAATCCACCAAACAGCGTACGAAATAAATTTAAAACCCCTTGTTTCGTCAAATCTTTTCGCTGCTTTTATCAAACCCAAATTTCCTTCATTAATTAAATCGGGTAAACTAAGTCCTTGATTTTGATATTGTTTTGCTACAGAAACCACAAAACGCAAATTGGCTTTTGTTAATTTCTCAAGCGCACCTTGATCCCCATCGCGAATTTTTTTCGCTAAAACGACTTCCTCTTCTGCGGTAATTAATTCTTCACGACCAATCTCTTGAAGGTATTTATCAAGCGAAGCACTTTCTCTATTGGTAATGGATTTGGTGATTTTTAGCTGTCTCATGTTTTCGTTTTTTCTTTCTTTATTTAGATGAACGTATAAATCACGCTTTTGTTTCAGTTTGAAAAAAATAATTTTTCAACGCGGTGCAAATGTACTCTATTTGAAAATGAAATGCAAGCAAACCTGTAAAATATATTTTTCAGCGAAAGAATATAATATATTGATTTTTAATAACTTAAATAGATAAAATTAAAAAAAAGTCTTCTGCGAAAGAAGACTTTTTAACGACGAATAAAAAAATAATTTACAAACCAAAGCCGTAATACGCTCGCATTCCGTTTGGATAAACGCCTTCTATCAATACGCCGCCGCCTTGCTTTTTGTCTAAGGCCAATTTTAAATCGTTTACCGAATTTATTTTTTGTTTATCCACACGCGTAATGATAAAACCTTGTTGAATTCCGGCACTCCTCAATTTCCCACCGTCCAAACTCGTAATTTTCAATCCGTTTTCAATGTTTAGATTTTGTTTTTCTTCTTTTGATGCAGGCTGAAAACTTGCGCCAAGCACGGAAATACTTTCTGGAGTTTCTGTTTTTACGATACTCGTAGTGCCTTCCGAATTTTTTAAAATCAGTGGAATACTCATCTCTTGATTGTCTCTCCGTAAGGAAATCACCACTTTGTCGCCAGGTCTAAACTTACTGATTTGTTCTTCCAATTCAGATACTTCGTTCACCAATTCATCGCCTACTTTTGTAATTACATCGCCTGCTTTTATTCCTGCATTTTCGGCAGCTCCTCCTTGAGTAACCGCACTTACATAAACGCCTTGCAGATTGGAAATATTTTTTTGTTTCGCCAAATTCGCATCTAAATTTTTAATGCTAACTCCCAAATAAGCGCGCTGAACTGTACCATATTCCAATAAATCAGCTACTACTTTTTTAACAATATTTACAGGAACTGCAAACGAATATCCAGTATAAGAGCCAGTATTGGAGGCAATCGCAGAATTTATTCCGACTAATTGTCCAGAAGTGTTTACTAGTGCCCCTCCACTATTTCCAGGGTTTACAGCGGCATCTGTTTGCAAATAGGCTTCTATTGGATAGATACCTTTAGCAGGATCGGTGGGCAAAATATTAATGTTTCTACCTTTTGCGCTGATAATTCCCGCTGTTACGGTGGAAGTTAAATTAAACGGATTTCCAACTGCCAATACCCACTGCCCTACTTTCACTTCGTCCGAATTTCCATAAGTCATAAAAGGTAAATTTTGATCGTCCACTTTTAATAAAGCCAAATCCGTCGTTGGATCTTTTCCGATTACTTTCGCCTCATACGTGCGTTTATCATTCAAGGTTACTTCAATTTTATTGGCTTTATCCACCACGTGATTATTGGTTACAATATATCCATCACTGGAAATAATAACTCCTGAACCACTTGCCATTTGAGGCATTTGTTGACCTTGATCTCCTCCTCCATAAATAAAATTATGAAAAGGATCATAAAACCAATTGCCTTGCGCGCTTTCTGTAGGATACGTTGTATTGATATGCACCACTTCTTCTACCGACATGGCAGCAGCTTTTGTAAAATCTAAATTTACTTCGGGCGCAGCCGAAGGCAAATTGACCATTTTTACCGAAATCGGATTTAATAATTGATTGTGAGAATTGTTTCGAGCAAATGATCGCTCCATCAAATAATTGGCGCTTAAAGCGGTAATTCCACCTAAAAATGCAACAGCGAAAACATTTATTATTTTTTTCATGACTAAAATTATTTAGTGAAACAATAATTGAAAACTGAAAAAATCAAACGATTTTTATTCGACAAAATTAACTCAAAAGCGAAAGCATTATTTTACGAAATATTATTTTTAACAATAATTAACGCCATTTGCGGGAGGTTTGTAACTTTGCAGAGATAAAAAAAATAATTTTTATGGCAGAGCATTTTTACAAAGAAAAATTCAATACTTTTTTGCTCGGATTATTATTTGGTCTGCTCATTGGCGGTGGTTTTTTCTTTCTGAAATTAAATGATTATTTCAGCGATTTTAAATCCATAAAAATGTTGATGCACAGTCGTAAAGATACCGTTGTAACCATTATTCCTGCTCAAAACAATAATTTATTGGTTGAGAAAAAACAAAAAAATATTTTTCCGGCGACACAAAAAACTACTCCCAAAAAAATAGCAGATTCGACCGTTCAAAAAAATAATTTTTCAAACGATAATTCTGATCCTATAAAAACAGATTCTTTGCCGAATACCACTAATAAAGCGGAAAATACAGATGATATCGTTGTAAAAACAGATCAACTTATTACATCAAAAACAGTACTCGTAAAAATTTTAGACGCGCCTTTAAGTAAAACACAAATCAAGGCAGATTCTTTGCTGGCAAAAGTAAGCGACACAAAAAATGAGGATGTTGCTTTGTCGTATTTCCGGGTAGAATATTGGTCCTCGCCGCTTAATTATAAAGGATATAAAATGTCGAAAAATAAAATTTTGTTGTACGGAATTGATTCTTCTACGGATGTAAAATTATTTCAGAAGGATGGATTTATTTATCTCAAAACACCTATTTTTACTTATAAATTGGCTTATACCGATGATTTTCGTCAATACGAAAAAGTAACAGATAAAGATTTTTTGGCGCAATTAAAATAAGGCTTTATGAAAATTATTTTTTATAAATATCAAGGTACTGGAAACGATTTTATTTTGATTGACAACCGAGAATTATTGTTCAGTCGTAAAAATAATTTATTGGTAAAAAAATTATGCGACAGAAGATTTGGAATTGGCGCAGACGGCTTGATGTTACTACAAAATAAACTGAATTACGATTTCGAAATGGTGTATTACAATGCCGATGGAAACGAAAGTTCGATGTGTGGAAATGGCGGAAGATGTATTTCTGCTTTTGCTAAAAAGCTTGGATTGGTAAAGGAAAGCGTACATTTTCACGCAATTGATGGTGCGCATGAATCGATAATTTTAGAAGATAAAATTCGTTTAAAAATGAACGATGTCTTGAACATTGAAGAAAACGAAAACTATTGTTTTTTAAATACAGGATCGCCTCATTATGTAAAATTTGTAAAGGATGTAGCGCATTTTGACGTCTATGAAAATGGGAATAAAATTCGCAATAGTGACGCATTTAAGAAAGAAGGAACGAATGTTAATTTTTTAGAAAAACAAAACGAAGAACTTTTTGTGCGTACTTACGAGCGCGGCGTGGAAGACGAAACTTTTTCTTGCGGAACAGGCGTAACGGCAGCGGCGTTGGTGGCTGCTCAAAAAAATATTTTTTCGAACGCCAATTATTGCGATGTAAAAACTTTGGGCGGCAAGTTGCGCGTGTATTTCAAGAAAAATAAAGATAATTCATTTACTGATATTTGGTTGGAAGGTGCAGCCGATTTCGTCTATAAAGGAGAAATAAATGTTTGAAAATAAAAGCCATATAAATTCAACTGATTGTTTGGTTACAGAAGTTTTTCCGGCTACGGAAAACTTTTTTTTGAACGATGTATTTTTGGTGATTATTAACGCTACAAAAATTCCACCGCATCTGGCGCTCGCACTCAACGGAAAATTATTTTCCTTGAGCGTAAAAGGAATTTCGATGGACGGAGAAATAGGAAGTTTCATCAAATTAATTCATCAAAAAAGGATAGAAACTTTATTTGTAAAGCTGACTGTTCCTACTCTTTTTACAATGGAACAATTGCGTGAAGAAATTAAAAAATGTTTGCTCGTGCATCCGAAAGTGGATGTAGAAAATGCCACGTGTTTAACGCCGATAAAAGATTTTTGCGGATCGATTTATCAATTAGAAACAAAGAAAATAAATTTCGTTTTTGATTTATTGCCCGAATTGGAAAAGCAAAAAAAAATTCAAAATACCTATCATTTTAATTTGGAAAAACACCTTGTAAACAATACGTTTACACTGAAAAAATATACAATGCACGATATTTACGAAAGTATTCAATCTGCTAATTTTGTTTAAATGTTGAACGGAAAAAATATTTTTTTGAGAGCCTTGGAACCGGACGATTTGCAAATGCTTTATCGCTGGGAAAACGATGCTAACACCTGGAAAGTAAGTGATACTATCACTCCTTTTTCGAAATACACATTAGAACGTTACATCGAACAAGCGCATCAAGATATTTACACGACAAAACAATTGCGTTTAATGATTTGTTTAGTTAGTAATAACGAGGCAATCGGAACCATTGATTTATTTGATTTTGATCCGATAAATAGTAGAGCCGGCGTAGGAGTTTTAATTGCTTCAGAAGAAAACAGAAAACACGGATATGCTTCCGAAGCCTTGAAATTATTCATCAATTACGCTTTTGGAATTTTAAAACTGCATCAATTGTTTTGCAACATCACGATTGAAAATGAAGATAGTTTATTGCTTTTCAAAAAACACGATTTTTCGATTACGGGAATTAAAAAATCATGGGTTGCCTCTGTTTCCGGCTGGAAAGACGAATATTTTTTACAGCTCATCAAAAAATAATTTTTTGAAAGATGTATTCTTCGAAAAAAAATTCCTTGCAAATAAATAATTACAAACGAACAATACTTTTATTCATATTGTTTGTATTGATGGCGCTTTCCACGATTTATTGCAACAGCGGAACTAAAAAAAACATTGTTCCAGAAAATGAAAATCACGTTTATTTAAACATCAACGACAGTGTAAAATATGTGGGCATGCAAACCTGCAAAACCTGTCACCAAAGCATTTATCATTCCTTTATAAAAACTGGAATGGGTGAATCCTTCGATCATGCAACCGAACAAAAAAGTGCCGCGCGATTTGATAAACACGAAGTGATTTACGATAAATACAAGGATTTTTATTACTATCCTTTTTGGGACAAAGACAGTTTGATGATTCGGGAATTTCGGCTTTCCGGAAAGGACACAACGTATAAAAACGTGGTGCATGTAAATTACATTGTAGGCTCCGGAATGCACACCAATTCGCACATGTACGAGGTAAACGGATATGTATATCAAGCGCCGATGACCTTTTATACGCAAAAAGGAATTTGGGATTTCCCTCCGGGTTTTGCAGATGGTTATAATTCGCGGTTCAGCCGAGAAATTGGTTTGGAATGTATGAGTTGCCACAATTCGTATCCTAATTTTGTGAAAGGTTCCGAAAATAAATTTACAAGTATTCCAAGCGGAATTACCTGCGAACGTTGTCACGGTCCAGGCGAATTGCACGTAAAATCAATTCAAGCTGGACATATTGTGGATACTACAAAAGCGATTGATTATACGATTGTAAATCCGGCAAAACTTTCCTTGGCTTTGCAAGTAGATGTTTGTGAGCGTTGCCATTTGCAAGGAAATACTGTATTAAAAGATGGAAAATCATTTTATGATTTTAAACCTGGAATGAAATTATCGGATGTGATGGACGTATTTACGCCCAAATACAAAGGCATGGAAGATGAATTTATTATGGCATCACACATTGCGCGTTTGAAAATGAGCAAATGCTATATGTATAGCATGAAAAATGAAGTGAATGACAAAGCGCTAAAACCTTATAAAGACGCCTTAACTTGCGTTACTTGCCACGATCCGCACAAGGATGTGCGACAAGTAAACAACAATATTTTCAATGCAGTTTGCGAAAATTGTCATGGTAAAAAAGTAAAAGAAATTTGTACAGATGACATCGCAGATCGTGCAAAATCAAATAATAATTGCGTGGAATGTCACATGCCGAAAGGCGGAACCATTGATATTCCGCACGTAGTTACAACCGATCATTACATCCACATTCCCATTCCGAAAAATCAACTCGTAAAAATTAAAACATTTTTGGGATTGTATGCCGTAAACGACGATCATCCCTCGGCAGAAATGAAAGCGAAAGCATACATCAATCAGTTCGAAAAATTTGATGCCAATCCGATGTTATTGGATTCTGCAAAAAAATATTTACCAGATGCTAATTCAACGGACATTGAAAAAAGCTTTCCGAGTTTGGTGCACCTATATTTCCTGAAAAAGGACTATCAAAAAATTATTTTTTACGTGAACAATTTAGGCGCGAATTTAATTCTGAATAAACACTTAACAACAACATCTTACAGCAACGATAATGCTTGGACGGCTTATCGGATTGGCGAAGCTTTTTCTAATGAAAATGATCCGGAACAAGCGTATCTTTTTTATAAAAAAGCAACAACACTCGCACCTTTTGTTCCTGAATTTAAAAACAAATACGGCGCAGCGCTTGTCGCGATTGGAAATACCGACGGTGCGAGTACCGTTTTTTCAGAAATTTTAAAAGAAAATCCAGACAACGTTTCCGCATTAACTAATTTGGGATATTTAACTTTATTGCAAGGCGATGCCGATAAAGCGCAACATTTATACACAAAAGCATTTGCTTTAAATCCGGATTATGAGCCTTTGTTAATGAACCAAGCAGGATTATTTATCTATCAAAAAAATTATGCAAAAGCGAAAATTATTTTGCACGAAGTGTTGAAAAAGAATCCGACAAATAATCAGGCAACAACTATTTTACAAAAATTAAAAAACGTATAAAATTTGGCAAAGAAAAAAACAAGTTTTGGAAAAAAAATTTTCATATCACTCCTTTTAATAATCGCAATTATTGCGCTTATTGGCGGATACATTGGTTACAAAACAGTGTATCAATCCAACGTTTCTTTGAACGGAAAAAAATCGCAATTTATTTACATTCACACAGGTTCTACATTTGACAATGTGCTGAATATGTTGAGCGAAAAAAACATCATTATTAACCGAACAACTTTTGAATGGCTTGCGAAAAAGAAACATTATCTGAACAACGTAAAACCAGGCAGATATAGGATCTTAGCGAATATGGGTAATGATGCATTAATTAATTTATTGCGTTCTGGAAAACAAGAACCGATTGATTTTACGCTGAACGATGTCAGGACAAAAGAACAATTGGCATCTCGCGTTTCCAATAAAATTGAAGCGGATTCCATAAGTATTTTGAATGCTTTAAACGACAATGATTTTTTACAGAAATACGGCATGAACAAAAATAATATTATGGCATTGTTTATTCCTGGAACGTACCAATTTTACTGGAATACTTCCGTAGATGAATGGATGGGAAAAATGGCAGCAGCATACAAAAAGGTGTGGAATAGTGATCGGAAAAATGAGGCTCAAAAAATTAATTTTTCTCAGACACAAATTTCCATTTTGGCTTCCATTGTGCAAGCGGAACAATCGCAAAATAACGAGGAGAAAAGAATTATTGCAGGTTTGTATATCAATCGTTTAAAACGCGGAATGCCTTTGCAGTCGGACCCAACACTTATTTATGCTTCTGGAGATTTTTCCATTGCGCGCGTTTGGGATAAATACAAAACCATTGATTCGCCTTACAATACTTATATGTACAAAGGTTTGCCGCCCGGACCGATTTTATTGCCAGAAATTTCTTCTATTGATGCCGTTTTAAATTACGATAAAAATAATTACATTTATATGTGTGCCGAATACGGATGTGGGAAACATAATTTTTCGACTAACATGGTAGAACAAACCGCCAATGCTCAAAAATTCAGGAAAGCATTGGATAAAAATAATATTATGAGGTAATTATAATGACAGATATTATGGAAGAAAATTCAGAGTGGAAAATCAAAGACAATAGATTCGTAGCTTTTTTAGATATTTTGGGCTTCAAAGAATTTATTATGAGAAATTCTCATGATGAAGTTTATGAACAGTTAACTAAAATTTCAAATCTTACAGAATTCTTAGCGAATATTCCAAGGTATAATATTGTGGATAATAAAATTGATCAAATCGTATATTACAAGGACTTTATTGAGATTGCGACATTTTCAGATTCATTTATTATTTTTTCAAATAATGACAGCATTCGCAATTACAAAATCTTTACAAGTATTGTAAATAATTTTTATGCAAATGCGCTTAAATTCAAAATCCCTCTAAAAGGAGGTTTTGCTCATGGTGAAATTAGTATAGATAAAAGTAAAAATATATATTTTGGACAGCCAATTATAGATGCATTTCTATTGCAAGAAGATGTAAATTATATAGGTATTGTAGCGCATCATAGTATTGATGTTTTTTTGAAAAATAACTTAGCAGAGATATCAAAATCTATAAATTTCGAAGCTCATTTCTTCGAAGAAAAAACACCACTTAAATCAGGATATGTTAATCATTTGAATCTAAACTGGTTCGAACTTGCTGGAAGATATAAACAAATTGAAATTTCAAATATGAAAGAGGAAGACATCATAAAACATATTGAAGAAATAATTACTGATTTTAAATATACAACTACTGGTTCCCCAAGAAAATACATTGACAATACGATTGATTTTTTTAGAGAATCTTTAAAAAATAAAAAAATAATTTTGCTTGATTCGATAACTTCAAAAAAATAATTTTTCCTTTCATTTTTTACATAATGGTTACATTATTTGTGTGTTACGTCCGATTGCGTAATTTTGCTGAACGAAGGACTTATTTCCATTGTCAAATCCACCTCACATAAATAATAACACACGACTATGATATTTGAAATAAAAAATGGTAAGGCGAGCAAAGTAACCCAAAAGGAATTCAAAAGTGAATTAGAACTGCACGACTTTATTGATAATAATCTTGAAGAACTTTTTGAAGTGCGGTTTATAAAAAAAGAACATAGAACAGATAAACATGGTAGAATAGAAACCCTTGGACTTGACTATAACAATAGACCTGTTGTTGTAGAATATAAAAAGACAATGGAAAAAGGACAACTTGTACAGGCGCATAGATATATAGATTGGATTGAAAAAAACAAAGCTGAATTTGAACTTTTAGTTAGAGATGAATTAAATATTAAAGTAAATATTGATTTTGCTAATACAAGGATTATTTGCTTTGCCCAAGAATATAATATGGATGATAAATATTTAGCTCCAAAGTTGAGAGCCGAACTATGGAAATATACTTACTATGAAAATGACACTCTTTCAATGATAAGAGAAAGCGAAGAACTTGAGCAATTTAATACTCCTAAAAAAACTAAAACAATTCTTTTTACAAAAGAAATTGTTAAATCTGAGGAAAAAATAACAGAAAGAAAAAGTCCTATTGATAAAGAATCAAAAAACAATAGCAAAGAAGCTCATCGCAATTATTATGTAAGTGGGCATGCAAAAATCAAATTGAAAGATTATGCAGGTGCAATAGAGGATTATACCAAAGCAATTGAATTAAAGCCTAATGATGCCAAATCCTATTCTAAAAGAGCTGATGCAAAAAATCAATTAGAAGATTATCGTGGCGCAATAAAGGATTATACAAAGGCATTTGAATTAAATGATTGTAATTCTTATCCCTTACTTCAAAATGCAGAAATTAAATTTGAAATTCAAGATTACAAAGGTGCTATTCAAGATTACACAAGATTTATTCAAGATTTTGGCGATGACTGGTTATGTTACAATCAAAGAGGGCTTGCTAAATATGAGTTAGAAGATTATAAAGGGTCTATTCAAGACTTTACCGTTGCGATTAAACTACTACCTGAAGATTTCGAGGCTTATGAAAATAGAGGCCTAGCTAAACATGAATTAGAAGATTATAAAGGTGCGATAGAAGATTATACAAAGGCAATTAAAATACTAAATGAGCAAGGCATGGAAGAAGAGCATTATCTTTATACAGATAGAGGTAATGTAAAAATTGATATAGAAGATTATAAAGGGGCAATTGAAGATTATACTAAAGCTATTAAATTAGACACAGAAGATGAAGAAGCTTACCATAATAGAGGTTGTGCTAAATATGAATTAGAAGACTTTAGAGGTGCAATTGATGATTTTACTAAAGCTATTAAATTAGACACAGAAGATGAAGAAGCTTATTATAAAAGAGGTTTGGCGAAATATGAATTGAAAGATAAAGAAGGTGCTTTTATTGATTGGAAAAAAGCATTTGAATTAGGTTATATAGATGCTAAGGAAGAATTAGAAAAATATTGTAAGTAACAGATTTGTTTCTATGGCAAAAAAAGGATTGAAAAAAATAATTTTTCAATCCTTTTTTAGATAATGTTTACCTTTGAAACTTCAATTCAGAAAAAATAATTTATGACAAAAATATTTTTTTCAACCGCGTTTTAACCAGCCCAATTTTCTCTGTCTAAACTGCGGTATTGAATAGCTTCTGCGAGGTGCATCGTTTCTATATTCTCGCTGTTATCTAAATCGGCAATAGTACGCGCTACTTTTAAAATACGGTCGTACGCGCGTGCCGAAAGTCCGAGTTTATCCATCGCAGTTTTCAATAAATCATTTCCAGCAGCGTCAATTTTACAAATTTCGCGTAATTGTTTCGTATTCATTTGCGCGTTACAATAAATGCCTTCGCTTGTAAGATAACGTTGTTGCTGTATTTCGCGTGCTTTTACCACACGTTCGCGTACATTTTCACTTTTCTCCGACATTCTTTTTCCAGATAATTCATTGAAGGAAACGGGAGTTACTTCCACATGAATATCAATTCTATCCAGCAATGGACCGGAAATTTTATTCAAATATTTTTGAACGACACCTGGAGCACAAACGCATTCTTTGTCAGGATGATTGTAATAGCCGCAAGGACAAGGATTCATAGATGATACGAGCATAAAACTGGCGGGATATTCTACCGAAAAACGCGCGCGCGAAATATTGATAATGCGATCTTCCAAAGGTTGACGCATCACTTCCAAAACAGTACGTTTAAATTCGGGCAATTCATCTAAAAATAAAACGCCGTTGTGTGCTAAAGAAATTTCTCCGGGCTGTGGCGCTGCGCCTCCACCAACAAGCGCTACGTCGCTGATGGTATGATGCGGAGAACGAAAAGGACGTGCCGAAATCAATCCTGTATTTTTTCCCATTCGTCCGGCAACGCTATGTATTTTGGTGGTTTCGAGTGCTTCGTGCAAATTCATTGGAGGTAAAATAGTGGGCAAACGCTTGGCGAGCATTGTTTTTCCAGATCCGGGCGGACCGATTAAAATGACATTGTGTCCGCCGGCTGCTGCAATTTCGAGCGCACGCTTGATATTTTCTTGTCCTTTTACATCCGAAAAATCCACTTCTGAATCGTTTACTTTTGAAAAAAATTCTTCGCGCGTGTTTACAATTGTTTGCTCGAGAATTATTTTTTCATTAAAAAAATCAATTACTTCTTTGATATTTTCCACTCCAAAAACCTCTAATTCACTCACAATGGCGGCTTCTCTGGCATTTTGCTTCGGTAAAATAATTCCTTTAAAACCTTCTTCACGCGCTTTGATAGCGATGGGCAATACACCTTTCATAGACTGCAATCCGCCGTCGAGCGAAAGCTCACCCATAATAATATATTGATGAATTTTATCCGATTTTATTTGTTCAGAAGCCGCTAAAATTCCAATGGCAATGGTTAAATCATACGCAGAGCCTTCCTTGCGAATATCGGCAGGAGCCATATTTACAACAATACTTTTTCCAGGAATTTTATATCCGTTATTTTTTAAAGCAGCGTCAATGCGTTGCTGACTTTCTTTCACGGCGCTATCGGGCAAACCGACTAAAAAAAAATTGACACCCGGACCAATATTTACTTCGACAGTGATGGTGGTAGCATTAATTCCGTAAACGGAACTACCGTACGTTTTTACAAGCATAAGTGGAAATTTAGCTTGTAAAACGCAGACTTTGGAAATTTATTTCACGCTTTTTGTTTTAATGAAAAAAGAATTCAAAAAAATTGAATCCTTTTAAAAATGAGATTATTTTATTTTGAAAAGAGTATTACAAAACACCTTCGTCATACGCTTTTTCGCCATGTATAGAATTGTCTAAACCAGAATCTTCATCGGCTTCGCTTACTTTTACTTTAGAAATTTTATTTATCAAAGCAAGCATAACATAAGTGAAAGTAAAAGCATAAATACAAGCTCCAGTAACAGCAATACATTCTTTAATAAAAAAATGTGTTCCTCCAAATAATAAACCATCCGAACCAGAAGCGTTTACAGCTTTTTCGCCCAAAATACCCAACATTACTACACCAAAGCAGCCGCCAATTCCGTGAACTCCCCAAACATCTAAGGCATCATCCCAGCCCATTTTATTTTTCAAATGAACTGCCAAATAACAAATTATTCCTGCGGCAATTCCAATTACAATTGCTGATGGCAAGGAAACATAGCCTGCAGCAGGCGTTATAGTTGCAAGTCCGGCAACTGCTCCGGTAAGTAAACCGACAAATTTTGGTTTGCGTTGCATCGTCCATTCAATAATTAACCAAGTAATGGCAGCAAAGGAAGCAGCAACATCTGTGTTAAGAAATGCAAGACCAGTAATGGCATTTACATTCAATTCACTTCCTGCATTAAATCCGTACCAACCAAACCAAAGTAAACCGGTTCCGATTGCAATCAAGGGAATACTATTAGGCGTTGATTCTTTGTTTCTGCGGTGTCCGACATAAAAAACAGAAGCCAATGCTGCAAAACCTGCTGTTGCATGAACCACAATTCCGCCTGCAAAATCTTCAACACCCCATTGTGCTAATAACCCACCGCCCCAAACCATGTGTACAAATGGATAATACACCAACAACTGCCAAAGCACTAAAAATATAATGTATGATTTAAAAGTAACTCGATTGATAAAAGCTCCAGTAATTAAAGCAGGAGTAATAATGGCGAACATCATTTGGTAAGCAATAAAAACAAATTCCGGAAGTTTTGGATTTCCTGGAAATGGCGTGTTTAGTGTAACTCCGTGTAAAAATACTTTGTCGAGATTTCCAATAATTCCGCCCAAAGCATTTCCGCTAAAGCAAAGTGAATAACCACAAACTACCCAAATAATAGTCGTTATTCCCATCGAAACAAAACTCTGAATCATAATTCCGAGAATGTTTCTCTTACCTGCCAAGCCGCCGTAAAAAAACGCAAGCCCCGGAGTCATAAGCATTACAAGGCTTGTAGCCAATAGCATAAATCCTGTTATGCCAGTATCGAATAAAACTGTGTTCATGTTTTTTTGTTTTTAGAAATATAAAGATATAAAAAAACAGGAAAGCACAAAAAAATATACGCCCTACTCTACTTATCTGAAAGAAGACGAATTTTTAAAAACAAAATATTTTGAAATAAGAGTTTGAAAAATTATTTTTTCAAACCTGTTTTTCTATGTAATGAATCAGCGAATGAATAACTTTAATGTGGATTTCTTGTGCTCTATCAGCGAATTCAGAATGTGGTGCGCGGATTTCTATATCACAAAGCGAAGCCATTTTTCCGCCATTTTTTCCGGTTAAACCGATAACTTTCATTCCTTTTTCTTTGGCGGCATGTATCGCGTGAAGCACATTTTGCGAATTTCCACTGGTGCTGATGGCAAGTAAAACATCATTTTTAGCACCCAAGGCTTCGATGTAACGCGAAAAAATAAATTCGTATCCGTAATCATTTCCAACGCAAGAAATATGAGACGGATCGGAAATAGAAAGTGCCGCAATTGCTTTTCTGTTCTCGCGAAAGCGACCCGTTAATTCTTCTGCAAAGTGCATGGCATCGCACATAGAGCCGCCGTTGCCACACGAAATAATCTTGTTTCCGCTTTTAATGGCAGCGGATAAAATATTTCCAGCTTGCTCGATATTTTTCAGATTCACTTCGTTCGAAATAAATTTTTCGAGCGTTTGTTGAGCTTCTAAAAAATTATTTTTGATGATGTTTAAACTCATAATTATTCCGTTTGTGTGGGATTCAAAAATACAAAAAAACGTTGTTTTTAAATTCTTTATCAAATTTATTTTATAAATTTAGCCTTTCTTTTTTAAACACTATTTTATCAGAACAACGCTATGAAAAAAATTACTACACTTGTTTTATTCTCTTTTCTTTTTTGTGTTTCGGCTTTTGCGAAAGATGTGAAAATGGTTGCAGCAACGGATTCTTCCGAAGAATCGAATTGCTATATTAAATGGGCAAAAATATTTGAAATGCGTGGTGCCGATACTGTTGGAGATGGTTGGCACAACGACGTAATTATTACATTCCGAACAGGAAGTTCCGCTGAATGTTTTGATGGAAAAGCTTTGGTAAAAGACGGTGCTGTAGTGGAAATGGATTTAAGATTGGTAGATGGAACGTATGAGCAAGTGAAAAAAAAATTGAGATACAACTATCCTTTAACCGTTATAAACGGAATGTCTAAAACAACGATTACCGTAAACGATGAATTGATAAATGTGTTGTTTATCAAGAAAATAAAAGCGAAGAAAAAACCTTACGCAGAAGCGCCAGAGCCTTCGGGATATTGAGAAACTGTTTAATATTTTAGTTAAATTTAAGCGTTCAAAAAAATAATTTTTCAAACACTTAAATAATATTTTTACATTTGCACATCTTTTAAGGGGTGCCTTCCGAATTATTTTAATTCACAGGCTGAGATTATACCCATTGTATGTTGGCGTTTACAACAAAAACATACAGGAACCTGATCCGGATAATGCCGGCGTAGGGATGGAAAAATAAATTATCAAAGTGAAAATCACCCTTTATTTTCACGTGTATTTATTTATTAAATCACTTATCAAATGAAGTGTGAAAAAAAGTTTTTCAAAAAGAAACGTGCAATAAAAATTATTTTAGCACTAACATTTTGCTCTGTAGCCTTTTACAGCAAGGCACAAATAACATTCAGCGGAAGCGTTACAGACCAAACAAGTGGAGAAACACTTGCCAATGCTGCCATTAATTTAAAAAACACATTTCTTGTTTCAGAAACCGACCTCAACGGAAATTTCAAAATAGAAAATTTAAAAAAAGGAAAGTACATTGTAGAGATTTCCTATTTAGGTTATACTACTTTGCAGGATACGCTGACACTTTCTTCTGACGTATCAATCCATTATCAGCTCGTAAAAAAAGCCATTTTGTCGGACGAAGTAGTGATAAGTGCTGTAAATGCAAACAATAAATCTGCTATGGCTTATACCAATATAGATAAAAGTGTTTTAGAAAAAGAAAATATTGGGCAGGATATGCCTTATTTGCTGAATTATACGCCTTCGATGGTGGTAACTTCGGATGGAGGAACAGGTATTGGATATACTGGCATTCGTATTCGCGGAAGCGATGCAACACGCGTTAATGTTACTATTAATGGTGTGCCGGTAAACGATGCAGAATCACAACAAACATATTGGGTGGATTTGCCAGACATCGCTTCTTCTACAGATAACATTCAACTACAACGTGGCGTGGGTACTTCTACCAATGGTGCTGGTGCTTTCGGCGGAAGCCTAAATATTGAAACAACTAAATTAAATCTAAAACCTTACGGAGAAGTGGATAATTCTTTTGGATCTTTCAACACATTAAAAAACACGGTAAGCCTTGGTACTGGATTGATTGATGGAAAATGGGATTTTGATGTGCGACTGTCAAAAATAAATTCGGATGGATACATTGACCGAGCATTTTCCAATTTAAAATCTTATTATTTATCGGGAGGATATTATGCAAAAACATGGTTTATGAAAGCAATTATTTTTTCGGGCGTTGAGAAAACATATCAAGCGTGGTATGGTGTTCCGCAAGATTCATTGAAAACAAACAGAACATTTAACCCAGCAGGAATGTATTTCGACAGCAATGGAAATGTTCAGTATTATAACAACGAAACTGATAATTACCAACAAGATTATTATCAATTACTTTTTGCGAAAACATTTAACACTCATTGGAGTGGAAATTGCGCGTTTCATTATACGCGCGGACAAGGTTATTACGAGGAATATCAGCCGAATGATTTGTTTAGTAATTACGGACTAAATCCGATTATTCTCGGAAACGATACTATTTCTTCATCGGATATTATTCGACAACAATGGCTCAGTAATTATTTTTACGGCACTACTTATTCTCTCAACTATACAAATGGAAAAAAAATTTCGGCTTCCTTGGAAGGCGCATGGAATCAATATCAAGGAGAACATTACGGACAAATTATTTGGGCGCGTTATGCATTAAATTCGAATATTGATCAACATTATTATGACAATACTTCTTTCAAAACCGATTTTAATATTTTTGCGCGAGCCAATGATCAAATCACCGAAAAACTGAATTTGTTTGCCGACATGCAAGAACGGAACATTGGCTATTCTTTTTTAGGATACAATTATTTATTGCAAAATGTACAACAAGTGGTGCATTTGGATTTCTTTA
Source organism: Bacteroidia bacterium (assembly GCA_039924845.1). Taxonomy (NCBI): domain Bacteria; kingdom Pseudomonadati; phylum Bacteroidota; class Bacteroidia; species Bacteroidia bacterium. Next base: position 12,287 of record JBDTAC010000004.1, on the reverse strand, counting down.
ATCCGAAGGCTGGTTTTACTTACACATTAAAACCGACAGCGTTTTTATACGCTTCTTACAGTGCTGGAAATCACGAACCCAACCACGATGATTATACACAATCATCGCCAGAAAGTCGTCCAAAGCCAGAACATTTAGATGATTTTGAATTAGGTTATAAGCAGCATCAAAAAAATATTTTTTGGAGCCTTAATTTATATTATATGAATTATCTTAATCAATTAGTGCTTACAGGGCAAGTGAACGACGTAGGTGCTTTTAATAGAACCAACGTGCCTTCCAGCTATCGCGAAGGTGCAGAAGCAACGATACAAATTAAGCTTACTGAAAAATTATTTTTCAATGGCAATATCACTTTAAGCCAAAATAAAATCAAAAATTTTACCGAATATTTGCAAGATTATGACAATGGGCAACAATTCGCAATATCACACGGAGAAACAAATATTGCGTTTTCACCTAACATTATTTCGGGCAGCGAATTGTCTTATCAACCCATCAAAAATGTATCGTTTAGCTTTCTAACAAAATATGTTGGTAGCCAATTTTTAGACAATACTTCGGAAAATGCGCGTATGCTGAATGCTTACTTACTGAATGATTTCCGCATTTCGTGGAGTTTTAAAACTTCCTTTATTCCGATTATTGAAATAAACGGAATGCTGAATAATATTTTTAATGTACAATATATTTCTAACGGATACACCAACAGTTATTACAGCAACGGAGCGGTAGTAAACGACAACAGTTATTATCCGCAAGCAGGAATTAATTTTTTTGCAGGGTTAACATTCAAGTTTTAAAAGAGTAGATTTGCGATATGTTAAAACGCGCATTCGATCTCTTTTTCTCATTCATCGGAATACTTTTTTTGATTCCTTTTTTTCTGATTATCGCGTTGTGTATTGTTGTTGATTCAAAAGGAAAAATAATTTACAAGCAAATACGCGTCGGAAAAAACAGCAGCGATTTCTCTCTTTTTAAATTTCGAACAATGGTAAGCGACGCCGATAAAAAAGGATTACTTACGGTGGGCGCGAAAGACAGTCGAATTACACGCGTGGGTTATTTTTTACGAAAATATAAATTGGATGAATTACCGCAATTGGCGAATGTTTTCAAAGGAGATATGAGTTTTGTAGGTCCGCGTCCCGAAGTCAGAAAATACGTCAATCTTTACAACAACGAGCAATTGCAAGTGCTTTCGGTACGACCTGGAATTACGGATTACGCGTCCATAAAATTTGCAAACGAAAATGAATTACTCGGAAAAGTTTCGAATCCCGAAGAACTATACATTCAGGAAGTGATGCCGGAAAAATTAAATTTGAATTTGAAATACATCCGCGAAAAAAATTTTTTCACAGACGTAAAAATAATTTTCAAAACTATTTTTAGGATTTTGGCTTGAAGTGCTTGCCATCCAACACTTCCATCAATAAATTCAATTCTTTTACTTTGTCAGGATACGCTAATTTTTCGTACGAAGAAATTAAATTTCTAACCAATCGTTTAATGATTTCTGCGTTGGAACAAGGTTCGTAATACAAAGCGCGTGGTTCTAAATTCAACTGTTTCAGAAAAGCAGCCACTTCTTTTTTACTGAAAACAGAGCCTTTGTTAAATGGATTAATATAAAACAACACATTTGCTCCGAAACCACCTTTAAACACAGGCGAAAAGGGATATTCATCTTTGTAAGCAACAATAAAACGTTCTGGTAAATTAATTCCGTAGATAGGAATACCAAGGCTTTGTGCGATAATTGTGTACAAAATAGAAAGAGAAAGAGGGTTTCCCTTTTTACTTTCCATCACAATATTGATATAGGAATTTTGCGGAGCGTGAAAATTAGCAGTGTTTCCACTAAAATTATGAACATCAAAAATAATATGATTAATCACTTTTACTTTTTCGAGCGCAGTTAAATTGTCGTTCAATTCGAGCCAAACATCTTGCCGCATCTGCGAAATTTGTTTGTTGATGGTATCTTCATTCAAATCAGGATATTGATAACGCGCAATCAACAAAGCGCCTTTCAATAAATCTTGTTCGGAAGTCATCCATTTCTCCACTTCAATTGCCAAATTATTGAATTGGATTTTCTGAATAATATCTTCAATACGTTTTTGAATTAAGGTATCAAAAGATTGTTCCCAAGCACCTTCTAAAGCAGGAATAACGGGAAAACCGATGGATAATAATCGATCGCGGATGTGCGAATAAATATCCTCATCCGGATCATCCAACAAACTAATAAGTGCGGTCAATTCATTCTTTTTCATCATCATCTCAAAAACACTAAACAAAATTACGCGATAATTCCCCAAAAAAGAAAGTGTTTCTAAAAAATACTAACAATTCAACTGTTAATTACATATTGAAAAATAGAGCTTCAAAAAAATAATTTTTCAAACCTAAAATAAAAGGCATAAAAAAGCCCCGAAAATTTCGGGGCTTTTTAAAGGTACTAAGTATATGATTATGCTTTTTTCACATTAATCGCATTTAAACCTTTTCTTCCTTCGGTTACTTCGAAGGTTACTTTGTCGTCTTCGCGAACTTGGTCAACCAAGCCGGTTACGTGTACAAAGATTTCTTGATCAGAATCGTCAACTTTGATAAAACCAAAGCCTTTTGATACATTAAAAAATTTTACTGTTCCTGTTTTCATTATAAATAATATAAGTTAAAAAATTAATTTGAGTTGCAAAGGTATGCTTTATTTTTGATTCCGTGAAAATTATTTTTTCTCTTCTTCTTTTACTTCTTCAAAATCCACATCTGTTACTTCTCCATCTGCTTTTCCATTTTTATCCGCCGAAGCTTGTTGCTGACCTGCATTTGGATCCGCTCCTGCATTTTGCGATGCTTTGTACATTTCTTCCGAAGCTGCTTGCCAAGAAGCATTTAATTGATCCATTGCCGTTGTAATGCCAGTCAAATCTTTTGCTTGATGCGCTGTTTTCAAGGCAGCCAAAGCTGTTTCGACAGGTTGTTTTTTATCCGCAGGCAATTTATCCCCATATTCTTTCAATTGCTTTTCTGTTTGGAAAATTAATCCGTCTGCCGCATTTATTTTTTCGGTTTCTTCTTTTATTTTTTTATCAGATTCGGCATTGGTTTCCGCTTCCTGTTTCATGCGTTTTATTTCAGCATCAGACAATCCAGAACTGGCTTCAATTCTAATATTTTGTGATTTTCCGGTCGCTTTATCTTTTGCCGATACATTTAAAATTCCGTTCGCATCAATGTCAAATGTTACTTCTACTTGTGGAATGCCACGCGGTGCAGGAGGAATGCCATCTAAGTGAAATTTCCCAATGGTACGATTGTCTTTCGCCATCGGACGTTCACCCTGTAAAATGTGTATTTCTACTGATGGTTGATTATCGGATGCCGTCGAAAACGTTTCTGATTTTTTAGTCGGAATGGTTGTGTTGGCTTCAATTAATTTTGTCAAAACACCGCCCATTGTTTCAATTCCTAAAGAAAGTGGCGTTACATCCAACAACAATACATCTTTCACTTCGCCAGTTAATACTCCGCCTTGAATAGCTGCTCCAATCGCAACAACTTCATCCGGATTAACACCTTTGGAAGGAGCTTTTCCGAAAAACTTTTGAACTGCATCTACAATTGCTGGAATACGTGTAGAACCTCCAACTAAAATTACTTCATCAATATCATTCACACTTAAACCTGCACTTTTAAGCGCAGATTGGCATGGAGCGATGGTACGTTTAATCAAATCATCCACCAATTGCTCAAATTTTGCACGTGTCAATGTTCTTACTAAGTGTTTTGGAATGCCATCCACAGGCATAATGTAAGGCAAATTAATTTCGGTAGATGCGGAACTTGACAATTCGATTTTTGCTTTTTCAGCAGCTTCTTTCAAACGTTGCAAAGCCATTGGATCTTTTGTCAAATCCAAATTTCCATTTTCTGATTTGAATTCAGCAACTAACCAATCAATAATTTTATGGTCGAAATCATCTCCGCCAAGGTGTGTATCACCATCCGTAGATTTTACTTCAAACACGCCATCACCCAATTCTAATACAGATACATCATGTGTTCCACCACCACAATCAAAAACGACAATTTTCATGTCTTTGTTTTTCTTGTCCAAGCCATAAGCAAGGGCAGCAGCAGTAGGTTCGTTGATAATCCGTTTTACTTTTAAACCCGCAATTTCTCCAGCTTCTTTGGTTGCCTGACGTTGCGAATCATTAAAATATGCAGGAACTGTAATAACCGCTTCAGTTACTTCGTGCCCGAGATAATCTTCAGCCGTTTTTTTCATTTTTTGAAGAATGATCGCCGAAATTTCTTGCGGACTGTATTTACGGTCGTCAATTTCCACACGAGGTGTATTGTTATCGCCTTTTACAACCGTGTAAGGAACACGTTTTATTTCGTTTGTTACTTTATCGAACGTCTCGCCCATAAAGCGTTTAATCGAATAAATTGTCTTTTTCGGATTGGTGATGGCTTGGCGTTTAGCGGGATCTCCAACTTTACGTTCTCCATTTTCAACAAAAGCCACAATAGAAGGTGTTGTTCTGCGTCCTTCACTATTTGCTATTACAACTGGCTCGTTGCCTTCCATTACGGCTACGCAAGAGTTGGTTGTACCTAAGTCTATTCCTATTATTTTTCCCATTTTTGTTAATTTTATATTAGTATCAATAAATTTTAATTGCTTGAGTTTGTCAATGATTATGCCAAGTGCCCTATTATGCCGTTTATGGAAATTATGGCATAACTTCGTTTCAAAAAATATTTTTTCGAAATCAATTTAATGACAAAAAGACAGTTTTTATTCTTTATTGGGCGATTTAAAAACCCAAATTCTTGGTATATTGTCCCAATGAAAGCGTATCCAACGTTGCCGTAGTGAGTTCTACAGATATGCTGGTTGTATAACGCGAGGTGAAAAGTCCCAAGCCATTGGTTAAATCCGAAAAAGTTGGTTTTGCTTGGTTTATACCTAAAGAAGGAGCCGTTACTTCCAAATAGGTATTAAAATCATCCGAGCCTACGGTAAAATTAAAAACAAAAGCTCCTGCTGTTCTTTGCACATTCGAATTTACCGGAATTACATTTCCTAAGTATTGAAAAAAGGAATTGGCAAAAAAATCAGTTTCCATAGGCTCTCCACCAATTAAATCCTGAGAAGTTTGTGAAGCAAAACTCCAGTCTACATATTTTTGAGTAGTAACGCCTGATGAAATATTTTTTTCTGAATAATAAAAGCGAATAGAAAGCTGATATACTCTACCGTTAGCCGCTGTTAGCCACTTTGTTCGGTACGGATATACATTGTTTGTTAGCGCAATAGTAGTGGTTCCTGAAGAAGGAGACAACAGCGTAAACCCATTTACCAAATTAGTTTGTGATGTAACCGTATGCCCTGTTTTGTTGTTTATTATCGTTAAATTATATTGATTAGAGGAATCTAATTTTACAGGCATCTGATACAATGTTTGTGCAGGTGCTGCAAAAGTTCCTGTATTTTTCTGAATGCTATTTGTTGGTGTCAAAGTATAGGTAGTTGACGTTCCTAAACTAGTGTTGGATGCGGTAAGCGTAACTGTCAATTGATTTGCTGGATAATTAATAGAATCAGCCACTTGTGCCATCGTTAAAGCATTTCCGTTTCCGAGATATCCTTTTTCAATACGGATATAATTGGTGTCTAAAGATTGATTGAGCAAACCATAAACTACCGTTGTTTCCTTGTAAGGTGCAAGTAGCTTTACATCGTTGCTACAAGAATTTAACAATACTGCAATGCTCAGAAAAGCGAATACAAAAAATATTTTTTTCATGCGATTATAATTATCTTTTTTCTTAGTGCGTCAAAGGTATTATTTTATTCGGAAAAATATTTTTTTCAAATATTTTTTGTGTAGAGATATTATTAATGAAGATACATTTTTATTGTACTATTTTTTTTATTGCTTCTATCCAAGCAACGTGGCTATTTAGACTATTAACCAATTGAATTTTTTCGCCTCCATGTTTACGAAAAATAGCATCGTATTCTGAACCAATTTCGTACAACGTTTCCAAACAATCCGCTACAAATGCAGGAGAAAAGACCAACATCTTCTTCACTCCTTGTTTTGCCTTTTCTTCAATTACCTTGTCGGAATAGGGTTTTAGCCATTTGTCATCTAATCGCGATTGAAAAGAAGTGCTGTATTTACCTTCCGGAAGATTTAATTTTTTCACCAATTGTCGCGTCGTTTCATAACATGCAGCACGATAACAATACGCATTATTGTTTGTTATTTTATCGCAACAATTTTCCGTTAAGCAAGTATTATTACCGTAATGTGCAGCCGCTTTTTGGATGTGTCTTTCGGGTAAACCGTGATAACTGAAAAGGAAATAATCATAGTCGTTCAAAAAATATTTTTTCGCTACTTCTACCCAAGCATCTATAAAATCAGGCTGATCGTAAAATTTGGAAATAATCTTCAAACTTGGTTTTACTTCCCATTTTTGGAGAATTTCCAATACCTTTTCGATGGAAGATCCCGTACTACTGGAAGCATATTGAGGATACAAAGGCAACACCGTTAAATCACTTACGCGAGCTTTCCGTAATTTTTCCAAAGCGGATGAAATGCTGGGTTGTTGGTAGCGCATACCTAATTCCACCACGTAATTTTCGCCTAAACGATCTTGCAATTGTTGTTTTACTTCGTTGCCATATATCAATAAAGGAGAGCCTTCTTTTGTCCATATCTTTTGATACATGGCAGCCGATTTTGATGCACGAAATGGAACGATAAGCAAATTGACTAATAAGAATCTTCCAATCGGAGAAATGTCAATGACACGCGGATCGTTTAAAAATTCTGTTAAATATTTTCTAACATCCGAAACAGAGGCGCTATCCGGTGTTCCTAAATTTATAAGCAGGATCCCTTTTGGCAAAATATTCTTTTTTGACAGCACAAAATCAGAACTTAGAGCGCGTTCTTCTGTGGTAAACTATTTTGTAATTAGCAGTAAACATTGTAAACAAATACGTGTCGTTGTGTGTTGGATTGCCACGTTCCTGACCAGTATTGGTTTGACCGGGCACTTTTCCTAAAGAAGGATCCGCAAAATAAGCTGCAATGGGACCTTTCGCAGCTAAAATAGCATCGTTATTATAATATTTATTGCTTGTATCATCTATGTAATCAGAGGTTGTCCAACGTTCACTGATTTCCAATCCAATGCTCCATTGGCGGTTAAGAGCATATTTACATCCCAATCCGATAGGTACACACAATCCAAATTGCGAATATTTTTTCGGACCTCCTGGTAAACCTTCTCCTTCTGTACTTAAAGGGCGGAGATTGTACCAATTACCATTGTAATATCCTTGAGGATTAAAAAAGAAAGCACCAATTCCGACAAATGCGTATCCTTGCAGATTAAGCGAGCGTAAGCCATGTGCATGGCGGATATGGTAACGATGTCCTATTTGTTGTTTATTGAAATAAACTTCGTATTGACCAGACACTTCGACTATTGGAGAACGGAAATTAATGTTACGATTTTCTCTAAATTTTTCAGAAGTAAAGGCATCATTTCCTCTTACCATGGCTAAATACAAACCTCCTTTAACTGCCATATAATCGCTTAATTGATAGCGCATTCCAACACTGCCCATTTCGCGAATAGCACCCCAATTAAAATCTTTTATGAAATGTGTTCCGATGGAATTGGATCCACCAACATCTCCCAGAAAATTGGTTGCACCCAAACCGAAAACCCATTCGTAACGGTTACGATTATAATACTGCGCCGACGCAAACTCCGGAACGATAAAACTAAAAATGAGTAGATAGAAAAATGTTTTTTTCATCAATAAAATTGTATCAAATAAAAAACAAAATTAAGTTAAAAAAACGAACCTCGAAAATTTATTTTTTTAACAGACGTTTGTTAAAAAGCAGAAGGCACTGGTTTATTTCCTAAAACAATATCTATTTCATCCATTATTTCTTGCGTAAGCAAAGGAACAACATCTAAAGCTTTCATATTATCTATAACTTGTTCTACTTTGGAAGCACCTGTAATGACAGTACTTACATTCGGATTTTTTAAACACCAAGCCAAAGCCAAACGCGGCATATTGGTTCCTACTTTGTCCGCAATTTTAGCAAGATTAGCAACCGTTTTTATTTTTTCTTTGGCTTCTTCTCCCACTGTTTTTTCTTTCAGCCATTCCATATTTGGCAAACTTACACGTGTTTTTTCAGGAATTGTTTTGTTGTATTTCCCAGTTAATAATCCGGATGCCAATGGCGACCAAATAGTTGTTCCCAAACCAATTTCAGTATATAAACGAGCATATTCATTTTCAAAACGCTCGCGATGAAACATATTGTATTGCGGTTGTTCCATGGTTGGCGGAATTAAATGGTATTGACGCGCAATTCCGTATGCTTCCATAATTTGTTGCGCACTCCATTCCGAAGTTCCCCAATATAAAATTTTCCCTTGTTCAATTAAAGTATTCATGGCACGTACCGTTTCCTCTATAGGTGTATTTTTATCTGGGCGATGACAGAAAAACAAATCTAAATAATCTACTTGCAAACGTTTTAGTGCGCTGTGGCAAGCTTCGATAATGTGTTTGCGCGAAAGTCCCATTTGGTTGGGTAATTTTCCACCCCAAAAAACTTTACTCGAAACAATGTACGTACTTCTATCCCAATTCATTTTTTTGAGAATGTTTCCCATCACGATTTCGGATTTCCCACTCGCATAAGCTTCCGCATTATCGAAAAAATTAACGCCAGCATCGTAAGCGGCTTTCATACAATTCTCTGCTATTTCATCACCAATTTGACTGCCGAAAGTAACCCATGATCCGAAGGACAATGCACTTACTTGTAAACCCGATTTTCCTAATCTTCTGTATTCCATAAAATAATGTTTTTGAGATAAAATGATTTTAGAACTTGCGCGAAATTACGAAATTAAAATTTACATCTTCTTTCTTTTCAATCGCGACATCTTCAAATAATTTTGCATTCTCAATTGTTTTCCTACGCGCAGATTCTGAATCATTTCAGAATGACGCTCCGCCTTTTTCATTGTCAATTCTCCTCTTTCACTTATCTCCTCTCCTTTGGGGAGGGTTAGGGTTGGGGCTGCTTAATGTACAATCGTAATTTTATCAGCTTTTATAAGACTTCCGTTGCTATTTAAAATACGGTAATAATATAAACCTGCTGATAATTTATTAATTGAAATGCTTGTAATGTTACCCGATAAATCCTCGCATTCTACTTCTTGCCCAGTGGTATTATACAAACATATACTTCCTGATTTAATTTGTTGCATATCTACTGCTACATTCAATAAATTTGTTGCTGGATTTGGATATACTTTAACATTTGTCTTAACAGGCTTTATTTCTTTTACAAAAGTGCCTGTATCACTTACACGTACAAGGGTTGGGCATAACCAAGGAGCAAATGACCCTCCGAGAGTGGAAAGACTGTCAAAATTGTGTAACACGGTGTAGGTATTGCTTGTTATATTATAAGAATACAAAACACCTCCGTTATTTGTACCTCCTTGATTAGTTATCCCATATAATAAGCCATTATCAGGATTTTGTGTTACACCACCTGAAGGAGAAGAGCCATCGCTTCCCGTAAAATTATGCACTATTGTTATGGTATTAGTTGTTCTATCGTAGCTGAACAAAGATCCATTGATATCAGCCCCCGCAACATAAACGCCATACAATAAATCGTTGCTTGCTTCCAGCAGGCTCATTCGCCAAGGACCGCCTCCAAAGAGGTTGTGTATTAACGTAGTGTCTTTTCCGGTTGCCGGATTAAAACTGTATAAAGTGCCATCGCCCGGGTTAGTACCCCCATAAGTTGTCATACCATAAAACAAACCGTCTGAAGCAGGACAAAAATTAATGCCTATGGGATAGGCACCATTTTCTCCGATTGAATCAAAATTAAAAATAACACTGTCCCTGTTTGTAAAAGGATTGTAAGAATAAATAACACCTAAGTTATTGGTCCCTCCATAAATAGTTGTACCGTATAATATACCTGTTAATGTATCTTCCGTTACTGCTTGTATAGGATAGGCTCCAATGCCATTGTTAAAACTAAACAATACACTGTCCTTACCGGTATTAATATTATAACTAAAAAAAACACCCGAATCCTTACTGCCGCCAGAAACGGTGGTTCCATAAATCAAACCACTTTTTGCCTGCATGATATAAGCGCCAATACCCTGGTTTGAATAATCATAACAACTGCCATTTACGATACTGTCAAAATTGATAAGCACAGTATCTTTAAAGGTAAGGGGATTAAAACGATACATCACACCGTCATGATACAAACCGCCTTGTGCGGTTAATCCGTATAAATTGTCATCAGTACCTAAAACTAATTCTCCCATAATAACAGCATATGTTCCATTGATGCCATTAAAACTCATTACGGTATCAAATGTATTGGATTGTAAATCATAACGATAAATAACGCCCATATCTTTAGCTCCTCCTTGTGCTAAGCCATACAAATCATAATGCTGTTGTGCTTTTACAAAAGGTAAAAACGAGGTGATGAAAAATGTAAATAGCAAAAGGCGTTTCATAGTTTCAATAATTTAAAAGCCTCACCTAAATCCTCTCCAAAAGAGAGGTATTGTATTGCACTCCCTTCTCCAAAGGAGAAGGAATGGGGCTGTTTAATGCACAATAATAATTTTATCAGCTTTTATAAGACTTCCGTTACTATTTAAAATACGGTAATAATATAAACCTGCTGATAATTTATTAATTGAAATACTTGTAATATTATCTGATAATTCCTCACATTTCACCACTTGTCCAGTGGTGTTGTATAAACAAATACTTCCTGATTTGAGTTGTTGCATATCCACTGCTACATCTATTAATGAATTAGCAGGATTTGGATATACTTTAACACTCGCCTTAACAGGCTTTATTTCATTTACTCCTGTAAATAAACTATCTGCATAAATGCTATCCGTACTTACTATCACATCGTCTATGTAATAATAGGCACTCTCATCAAAACCTCCAGGTGTCGGTACATTAAAATAAGTCGCATCACTATGCGCATCGTCCACAAAATTACCGATAATTATGTATTGCTCACCTCCAGTAGCTGTAAAACTACCACTCACACGCATCCAGTTTATTTTGTCTGTTAATGGGTTATGGACAATGTCATTGCTTACTTGTGGATGTAAATAAGACTTTACTTTGGTTCCGCTCCAAATAAGGGCAGAATCTGAAAAATAAGCACCTAAATTATTGCAAGAGAAATTGAATGTATCTGCCAGACTTACGTAAAAAGTAACATAATACTTTTTGCCCTCTATTAAGGGATTTATCAGACTGTCCTGTATATAATTTCTATAGTTACTTACTCCAGAAGCAGCAGAATCAAAATACGTGTATATGCCGGCATAGGCTACCCCTGTATGTGCATATTGATGACCGCAAATGTTTGAAGGAACGCCCGATTCATACCCTGAGCACTGGGAAGTGAAATAGCAAAGCCCACCACCACCAGCTTGTCCCGTCCAATCCTTCACATAGCCAGTAAATTGGTTATATCCAGTAATACACTGTATCATATTTTCAAAAGAATAATTAGGCACAAGGTTTTGGGCTTTTATTTTCACTGAAAAGGAAAACATACAAAAATAAAAAGCAAGAAAAATAAATTTTCTCATTAGTGGTAAATAAGTACCAAAGATATGATTTTTATTTAATCAGTATATTTTCAAATCTTTCAAATTCCTCTCCATAATCAAATTAACCCCTTCACCTTTGGAGAAGGATTGGGGATGAGGTTGAGGAAAAACAACGGCATCGGATTCCGAGTAAAATTTTAGCAAAATGAAAGCGTGATGAATTCGGGATTTTCGAACGTATGCGAGAAAATCACCCGATGAATAGCTTTCAGGAAGCTAAAATGAAAGAAGAAATCCAAGCCTTGAATTTTTGGTTCTTTTTTTTCAAGAAAAAAGAACGTAAGGAAAATTATTCAATTCTCCATTGTCAATTAACTCCTTCACCTTTGAAGAAGGATTGGGGATGAGGTTGAGGAAAAACAACGGCATCGGATTTCGAGTAAAATTTTAGCAAAATGAAAGCGTGATGAATTCGGGAAGTTTCGAGCGTATGCGAGAAAATCACCCGATGAATAGCTTTCAGGAAGCTAAAATGAAATGAGGAATCCAAGCCTTGAATTTTT
>JBDTAC010000003.1 GCA_039924845.1 Bacteroidia bacterium | reverse complement strand
GTTGTTACCTACGTAATAAAATCATTTTAAATGTTTGCTTTAATTGATTGCAATAATTTTTACGCATCCTGCGAAAGAGTTTTCCGTCCAGACTTGAACGGTAAACCAATTGTAGTGCTGTCAAATAATGACGGCTGCGTTATTGCACGAAGCAACGAAGCGAAAGCAATTGGTGTTCCAATGGGTGCAGTAGCATTTGAATATGAAAAAATATTTGCAGAAAATAATGTTCAAGTGTTTTCTGCAAACTTTGCTTTGTATGGCGATATGAGCCACAGAGTGATGAATATTTTAGGCGAATACAGTCCTGATATGGAGATTTATAGCATTGACGAATGTTTTATGAATTTGCACGGTTTTGAGAAATTTAACCTGCAAGATTATGGAAACGAAATGCGAAAGAAAGTTTTTCAATGGACTGGAATACCAATCAGTGTTGGCGTTGCTCCTACTAAAGCACTTTCTAAAGTAGCGAACCGAATCGCAAAAAAATATCCTGAAAAAACAAAAGGTGTTTATATTATTGACAGTGAAGAAAAGCGTATCAAAGCTCTGAAATGGTTGAAAATAGAAGATGTTTGGGGTATTGGCAGACAACACAGCAAACGATTGAATGCACATAAAGTTAAAACGGCTTACGACTTTACGCAGCTTGACGACCAATTTGTAAAAAAAAATTTAGCAATTGTTGGGCTTCGTTTAAAGCTCGATTTACAAGGTATTCCAACATTGGATTTGGAGGAAGCTCAACCCAAAAAAAATATTGCAACTACTCGTTCTTTTGAAAAAAATTACACGGAACTTAAACAAATACAAGAGCGTGTTTCTACGTTTGCCGTTTCCTGTGCTGAAAAATTACGCAAACAACATTCGTGTTGCAATTCAATAATGGTTTTTATTCATACCAACGGACACCGAAAAGATTTACCACAATACAGCAGAAATATTGTAATTCAATTACCTTTTCCTACAAATTCAAATATTGAATTATCGAAGTTTGCAACACAAGGATTAAAACACATTTTCAAACAAGGATATGCGTATAAAAAAGCTGGTGTAATTGTGCAAGATTTTACACCCGATACTATTTCTCAACGTAATTTATTTGAGAATAGTAACCAAAAACACATTCCGTTAATGCACGCAATTGACCGAATGAATACGGAATTTGGGCAGCAAAAAATACGACTTGCTTCACAAGACCAAAAGAGAGTTTGGAAAATGAAACAGGAAAAATTATCGCCACGTTACACAACAAATTTGTCGGACATCATAACTATAAATTTATAATGTGTTTTCATTCCAAGCAATCAAAATCAGCGCAGGAATTAGAAAGCCGTTTCAAAGCAAAATTTGAAAGTGTAGGAACGTATAAGCCGACTATTTACAACGGATTCCAACATCCAAAAACGCCAGTAATTACTAATAAAGAATCCGAAAAAATAAAATTATTTCAATGGGGATTAATTCCATTTTGGGCGAAAGATGACAGTATTAAGAAAAACACACTTAATGCAAGAATTGAAACTATAAAAGAAAAACCTGCTTTTAGAAATGCTGTAAACAATCGCTGTTTAATAATTGCAGACGGTTTTTATGAATGGCAATGGCTGGACGAAAAAGGAACTCAAAAACAAAAATATTTAATCACGTTACCAAACGAAGAACTATTTTCATTTGCAGGTTTATGGAGCGAATGGACGGATAAACAAACTGGAGAAATAATAAATTCTTACACTATTTTGACAACGGAAGCAAACGAATTGATGAGTAAAATTCACAACACAAAAAAACGGATACCTGTAATTTTATCGGAACAAAATGAAACGAATTGGCTAAACGGACAAGCATTAAAAATGCAAAACGAGCGGCTAACGGCAACGGAAATTTAAAATTAAAAACGATTATTAAATGAGCCGTTTCTTTTAGTATTAAGCAACTTTTTGCTGATACAAATACTTCTGAAACTCAATAAATAATTTACTGATGCTTCCAACTTCACCCAACACCTCTTTTGCATCTTCTAACGATTGATATTTATTAGTAAGCAAAATTGGTAGTTTCTCTTGGTCAAGTTCTTCAACTCCTGTTTCAATATACTTGCTTAATACAAATTCAATAAATTCTTTTTGTTTATCGTCAAGCAAAATAAAAATAGCGGCTTCGGCTGCTTTTACTCTTGCTTCTCTTGTAATTGGTTTGATGTCGCTATTGAAACCATATTCAAGAACATCATACAAATCACTTTTTTCCGCATCAATTAATTTTTGTATCGCGCTAAGTTCATCCTTGCCGTAACCTGCTTCTTCTAATTTTTCTAATAAAGCTCTGCGAGTTGTTGGGTTGCTCCAAATGGTTCGCAGTTCTTCTTCGCTCTTAAATAACTTCGGTAATTCTCCGAATAAATTATTTAAAAATTCTTCTGCCAAAATTAGTTTACCATCGGCGCTCCAAAAAGAAGTTGAAATCATGGATTGTATTTCGCGCTCTTTGCCATCACGTAATTTTATTTTAATGCGCTTACGTTTTTCACTTTCGTCCTTTTCTTTCGGCTCTTTTAGTTCGTATGGTGTTCTTGGTTCTCTGACTCCAATAGGTTCTTCTGGTTCTAATGGTTCGCCATCCCATTTAGGGTCGGCAAAATGTTGGTACGCATCTACAAAATCATAA
>JBDTAC010000002.1 GCA_039924845.1 Bacteroidia bacterium | reverse complement strand
CCGAAGGAAGCGAAAGTCGAAGAAAATTTACCGACAGCGTTATTTCGCAATTCAATCGAAATTATTTAGACGATTTGATTAATTACAACAAAGCACTTTCGCAACGAAACGCTTTATTGAAAAGGTTTTCGGAAAGTAGAAATTTTGAAAAAGAGTCGCTCGATATTTGGAACGATCAATTAATGGGCTACGGAAAAAAAATTTTTTCAGAGCGAAAAAAATTCGTAGATGCTTTTATTCCAACGTTTCAGAAGTATTACGAGTTAATTTCAGGAGGGAACGAAAAAGTTGAGTTAGAATATATTTCGCAATTAAATCGAAATAGTTTTGAAGAGATTTTGGAAAATGCGTTACAGAAGGATCGGGTTTTGCAACATTCTACCGCAGGCATTCACAAAGATGATTTGCAATTTACGATGGATCAATTTCCAGTAAAAAAATTTGGTTCACAAGGGCAACAAAAATCGTATCTCATTGCTTTAAAATTAGCACAATTCGATTTCATTAAAAAAATAAAAGGCACCACTCCTATTTTACTATTGGATGATATACACGATCGCTTAGACGACAAAAGAGTGCGCCAACTCATGGATTTGGTGAGCAGTGAACAATTCGGACAAGTTTTTATTACCGATACCAATGCCTTAAAAATAGAAGCGCTTTTCAATGAAAAAAAAATAGCATTAAAAATGTTTCGTATTAAAAATGGCGCAATCGTATAATTTTCAGAAGCAATTTTTTAGCTTCCAAAAAATAATTTTTCAAAACGCTTTTTAGAATTAATTTCGCGTACATTCCTAACAATTTGTAGCTTTGCGCTATCATCTCTCAAAAAAATATTTTTCGCATGTCTGTAAATAAAGAAATAAAAAAAGTAACTACGCACGTTTTACAAGAAATGAAACGCAAAGGGGAAAAAATTGCGATGCTTACGGCGTATGATTTTTCGATGGCGCGCATTATTGATCATGCTGGAATTGATGTGATTTTGGTAGGAGATTCGGCTTCCAACGTAATGGCTGGTCACGAAACCACGTTGCCAATTACCTTGGATCAAATGATTTATCACGCTTCATCCGTTATTCGCGCAGTAGACAGAGCTTTGGTAGTAGTAGATTTACCTTTCGGTTCGTATCAAGGAAATTCGAAAGAAGCATTAAATTCATCCATCAAAATAATGAAGGAAAGTGGCGCACACGCTGTAAAATTAGAAGGCGGACAAGAAGTAATCGAATCCGTAAAACGCATTTTATCTGCAGGAATTCCGGTGATGGGACATTTAGGATTAACGCCGCAATCCATTTATAAATTTGGAACGTACACCGTTCGCGCGAAAGAAGAAACCGAAGCATTGCGTTTGATAGAAGACGCCAAAAAATTAGAAGAAGCAGGATGTTTTGCCTTGGTGTTGGAAAAAATTCCTGCATCCTTGGCAACAAAAGTAGCAGCGCAATTAACGATTCCTGTAATCGGAATTGGCGCAGGAAATGGTGTAGACGGACAAGTGCTTGTTTTGCACGATATGATTGGTATGACAAATGAATTTAGTCCGCGTTTTTTGAGACGTTATTTGAATCTTTTTGACGATATAAATAATGCTGTGAAAAATTATATTAAGGATATTAAATCGAAAGATTTCCCGAACAATAAAGAACAATATTAATGGTGTATACGCCCGAAATTCTTTACGAAGACAATCATTTAATTATTGTCAATAAAAAGCCATCAGACATTGTGCAAGGCGATAAAACAGGCGATACGCCTTTGAGCGAGCACCTGAAAATTTTCCTGAAAGCGAAATACAATAAACCTGGAGATGTTTTTTTGGGAGTGACGCATCGCATTGATCGTCCGGTTAGCGGAATTGTTATTTTTGCCAAAACCAGCAAGGCTTTGGAGCGCATCAACGAATTGTTTCGCAACAAAGAAATTAAAAAAACATATTGGGCTGTTGTGAAAAATCGTCCGCCGAAAGAGCAAGATCATTTGGTTCACTTTCTAAAAAAAACAGAAGCAAATAATAAATCTAAAGCTTACGAAAAAGAAATAAATGGCGCGCTGAAATCGGAGTTAGAATATCGTATTTTGTGCAGTTCCGACAATTATCATTTGTTGGAAATAAATCCGCTTACAGGCAGACATCATCAAATTCGTGTCCAATTAGCTGCGATTGGTTGTCCGATAAAAGGCGATTTGAAATATGGTTTTAATCGCAGTAATCCCAATGCTTCCATCCATTTGCATTCGCGAAAAGTAGATTTTATTCATCCAGTAAAACAAGAACCTATTTCTATCACAGCGCCGCCGCCAAATGATTCTTTATGGAATGAATTTGTGAAAATGACTTCGAATTTGAAAGTGAAAATTTAGCGTTTGAAAAAATAATTTTTTGAATGGGTTTTTGAAGTGGAAAAGAAATGGCTTCAAAAAATAATTTTTCAATTATTCAAAACTAATTTTTCCAGATCTATTTTTCTTTTTTGCAGAAATATTTTTTTTACCAACCAAGCGCTTTTCTTTGACAGCTTTGCTTACGCGTGTCGCGATTCGTTTTTTCGATTTCAAAAAACTTTTTTTCAGCAGCTCGTAAAACTTTTTTTCTGCGATTTGTTTATTGCCCAATTGCGAGCGTTCTATTTGAACAATAATTTGTAAAATTCCTTCTTTTGTGATGCGTTTCGCAAGCTTCTGAAAAATAATTATTTTCTGTTCTTCCGTTAATAAAATAGAATTTTTTACGTCGAAATCCAATTCCACTTTGGTAGAAACTTTGTTCACATTTTGTCCGCCTTTCCCACCACTACGACTAGTTTTAAAGGTGATTTCAGAACTTAGATTTGGAATTTTTTCAACTGCCATTTTTGTTTTTATTGCGAAATTATTTTTTCTGTCAATGCAAAAATAATATTGTTTTCATTGTCTTCGTCGCTTCTGTTTTCTTCCAATTGAAAATTATTTTTTATCAGAAGGGAAATGGAATGGATATTTTCTCGATGCGTAAATGCTTCGATTTTAGTAAGTTTTAAAACAGAAAAAGCAAAATCAATAATGGGTTGAAAAGCTTCATTCATGATTCCTTTTCGGTGAAATTCAGGAAATAATTCGTAGCCCAATTCTGCCGTTTTTTTATCGTCCGAAAAATTCCATAAACAAATAGTACCCATTAATTTCTCATCTTCTTTTCCTGTAATTGCCCACAACACATTGGCATTTTCAGAAATTCCTTTATTGATTTTTGCAATAAATTTTTGAGCCTCTTCAACTGTTGTTTCTTTTTGTCGTTGCTCAATAAACATATTGACTTGTTTGTTGGAACGAAGCGAGGAAATAGCCACATCGTCGCTATTTTCAAGCTGACGTAACATTAATCGTTCGGTGGTAAAAATCGGAAAAGGAATAAAATAATTTGTTTGCATACGTTTTATTTCAATTATAGAAGAGCAAAAAAAACGCCTCGAAAAAATATTTTTTCGAGGCGTTAAAATCAGTTTGAAAAATTATTTTTTTGAAGTGCTTGTTTCAGCAACATGTTTTCTTTCAAAATCAACAACAATTGGTGTTGCGATACAAATGGAAGAATACGTTCCGATGAAAATACCTATCAACAAAGCGAAAGAGAAGCCTTTGATTGTTTCTCCGCCGAATATAAAGATGGCAAGCAATACAAAGAAAATAGTTAAGGATGTATTGATTGTTCTGCTTAAAGTACTGTTCAAAGCATAATTAATAATGGAATTACGTTCAGCAGGTTCCAAGTCTTTTTTGTGCGTTTCTCTCAAATATTCCCTGATTCTATCAAATACCACCACAGTATCGTTGATGGAATAACTCATTACCGTTAAAATCGCAGCAATAAATGCTTGATCTATTTCCAAGGAGAAATTCAAATATCCATGCAATAAAGTAAAGCAACTTAAAATGAAGAGTGCATCGTGAAGCAAAGCTACCACGCCTCCCAAGCCATATTGCCATTTTTTGAATCGAATAAAAATGTACACGAACATGATGACGCAAGCAAAGAAAATTGACCACAATGCTTTGGATTTAATATCCGCAGAAACCGTTTCGCCTACTTTTTCGGAGCTCATAATTTCAAAATGATTATTGAGCGGAGCCAAGCCTGTTTTTAATGCTGTTTCTACTTTATTTTCGGCATTGTTAGAGTTGTCATCAATTAAATAAGAAGTAGTAATTTTCAATTGCGTATTTTCTCCGTACGTTTTTACTTCCGGTGCTACACCTCCAAAAGTTTTCGTTAAATCATCGCCTACTTGCGCCGTTGTAACAGGTTGATCAAAACGGACCACATAACTACGTCCACCTTTAAAATCAACACCTAAACTAAAACCTCTTTGTGTGTAAGAAATGATACCCGCAAAAATAACCAATCCTGAAAAAATGTAATAGTATTTACGTTTTCCAACAAAGTCAATTTTAATATTTTTGAAAGCATGTTCTGTAAATTTATTAGAGAAAGAAATTTCTCTGTTTTTATTCAACAAACGTTCAAAAATTAATCTTGAAATAAAAATTGCAGAGAACATAGAACAAAGAATTCCAATAATCAAAGTCGTTGCAAAACCTTGAATGGGTCCTGTTCCGAACACATACAATACGATACCGAGTAAGAGTGTCGTAATGTTTGAATCGACGATGGAAGGCAAGGCGTGTTTATATCCTTCTCTGATGGCAAGCGCTTTTCCTTTTCCGCGATCCAATTCCTCACGTATCCTTTCAAAAACAAGGATGTTCGCATCTACAGACATACCAATGGTAAGTACAATACCAGCAAGTCCAGGTAAAGTAAGAACGGCGCCTAAGGAAGCCAAAACTCCCATTACAAAAAACACGTTCACAAGCATCGCCATATCCGCTACCCAACCGGCTTTGTTGTAATACAAACCCATAAATAATAACACAATAACCATGGCTACCGCAAAGGAAAGTACGCCAGAATGAATGGCTTCTTTACCCAAAGTAGGTCCTACCGTAGCTTCTTGTACAATGTGAGCTGGAGCAGGTAATTTACCAGCTTTTAAAATGTTTACTAAATCGTCTGCTTCACGTACGGTAAAATTACCAGTAATTTGAGATACACCTCCAGCAATTTCGGCTTGTACCGTAGGAAAGGAATATACACTGTTGTCGAGTACAATAGCGATACTTTTTCCGATATTGTCTTTCGTTAATCTTCTCCATGTTTGAGCAGCTTCTGCTGTCATAGTCATGGATATTTGAGGATTTCCTCCTCCTTTTTGATCAAATTCTTTACTAGCATCTGTAATAATATCGCCTGAAAGTGGTGCTTTTCCATCACGGCTGGTAATTTTAATGGCAACCAATTGCAAAGCTGTTCCTTCTTTGTTGAAGGGTTTGAATGTCCATAAAAAACGAATGTTGGGAGGAAAAATCGCTTTTATTTTCGGGTTACTTAAGTACTGGTTAACCACCGATGTATCAATAATACGAGCATAACCAACAACCGGACCAGGCGCTACTTTGTAACCGTCTTTATCTTGATAAACAGCTGGACGCAATACCATGAATAAAGGATTTTCCTTTTTCACTTTTTCCATCGAAGTATCTTTCGGATTTAAACTTCCTTTGGCTGCAGCTTGCGTACCACTATCGTGACTCATTTGCTGCATCAATGATTTAGAAGCCACTTTAGCAGAATCTTTTTTCAAGGAAGCACTGTCTTCTTTTGAAGCTACTTTCTCATTTTTTGCACTTTTTATTTCTTTGTCTGAAACAACTAATTTTTGTGCCGGGTTTGAAAGTGAATTCGAGGTATCTTTTTTCGCGCTTAAAGTAGTATCTATATCTGTTTTAAGGGCAAGCAAATCTCTCAAGCGGTTGTTTGCTTTTTCCAACAAAGGATATACATCTGTATTTTCGTATGTTTCCCAAAATTCCAGATTGGCTGTACCTTCTAATAATTTACGAACACGCTCTTTGTCGCTTACACCTGGCAATTCCACTAAAATCCTACCAGAACCCGATAACAATTGGATATTGGGTTGTGTAACACCAAATTTATCAATCCGCGCACGCAAAGTTTCTTTCGACGTAGCAATGGCTTCATTGACGCTGGAACGTAAAAATTTAATTACATCATCATCGGAAGTATTGTAACTTATTTTATTTTTTAATTCGATGGTTTGGAAATATGCAGACAAATGTGCGTTCGGATTATCTTGTTTAAACGCTTCGCCAAAAAGCGTTACAAAATCTTTTGTAGAAGTTTTTTGTTGTAATTCTGCATCAGCAATGGCTTTGTTAAATCCGATATCAGTATTGTTATTGGAAAGGGAACGAATAATATCCGGTTCCGAAATTTCGAGTGTAATGTTCATTCCTCCACGTAAATCCAATCCTAAATTGATGGCTCTTTCCTTACAATCTTCATACGTAAATTTATTGATAAGAATATCGTAAACAGGCTGATTTTTGATAGAATCCAAATAGAAATTTTGTCTTTCTAAGGAAATAGAATCTAAATAAAAGCTTTCTTTGGCAGCATCATTTCCGGCAAAATCTTTCGCCGATTTTACAACGGCTGGCTTTTGGGAATAATCTTGACCATATTGTTTTGCAGCCTTTTCAACCTTATTGGTTACATAAGTAAATGTGAGGTAATAAGCACAAGTTATTGCTAATAATATCGCGAAAAACCTGATGGCACCTTTGTTTTGCATAATCTAAACGTATTAATTGAAGTATTGTTCTTTCTTTTTTTAAGGGTGCAAATATAGAATATTATTTGTTATTATTTAGAGCCTGTTTATTTTTTTAAAAAGAACATGTATTTTTAAATGATTCTGCTCCGAATTCACTTATGGAATAAGCCTCACGCTAAGCCCTTCCAAAGCAAAGGAAAATGAGGAATTGAGCATTGATTTAGAAATTTAAAGACAATGGCTAACAATAAGCTCAATATTCATACAATCAATAAAATATTCTTATTTATCTGCGTAAAGCGAAAAGCGGGTTCAAAAAATTATTTTTTCGAAGTCCAAAATTGATCTTTAAAAAAGGTGTTTGAAAAATTAATTTTTCAAACACCTTTTTTAATTTATTCGCTTAAAATTATTTTGTAGTAATCGCAGCAATAATTTCCGGACTCATCGGCGTTACGGTAGAAGAGAAAAATTTTACCAATTCCCCTTTTTCATTAATCAAATATTTACAGAAATTCCAAGTTGGCGCTTGATCATTCCATCCGTTCAATTCTTTGTGAGAAAGCCATTTGTACAATGCGCATTGATCATCACCTTTCACCGAAATTTTTTCAAACATCTGAAATTTTACACCGTAATTTTTGGCACAAAATGATTTAATATCACTGCTGGTTCCTGGTTCTTGATGTGCAAAATTATTTGCTGGAAATCCAAGAATCACCACTTTGTCACCATATTGTTCGTGCAATTTTTCTAAATCCGCGTATTGTGGCGTAAATCCGCACTTCGATGCGGTATTTACAATCAATATTTTTTTGCCTTTGTAACGACTAAAATCAATCGTATCGCCATCCAATGATTTCATTTTAAAATCATAAAAAGAAGTACTTGATTTAAGCGTTTGCAAATTGCCGGTTGGTTTCGATAAAATTTCTTTGCAAGCCATCAGCGACAATATAAAAGTGGTTGAAAAAATTATTTTTTTCATGGTTGTTTTTTTAGGATTTAAAATAGGATTCGAAAAATTATTTTTCAAGACGTACGAATTTTATTTGATAAAAGATGTTAAAACGTGAAAGAAAATAGAAATCTGATTACATTTGTTTCCTCGTAACAGACAGCTAAATTAATTATTTTTTTAAGAACATCTTTTTATGACCAAATCCAAAACCATTGTATCGTTTTTAATCCTTACCGGATTTTTGCTTTTTGTTTCCTACAAAGGTTCTGATAGCAATCCGGAGAAACGCCAAGTATTAGAACAAATGATTTTGGATGCCTTGAATACCGCGCATTTTCAACCGCAAGACGTGAACGACAGTTTGTCGGAGCGCATTTATAAATTGTATATGAAACGATTGGATTTCAATAAAAAATTTTTAGTTCAATCCGATGTAGCGCAATTAAAACAATACGAATTTCAATTGGACGACGAATTGAAAGCTGGTAAATTCGACTTTTTTGATTTGTCTATTAAAATAATTAAGGAACGCACCGCGCAAGACGAGCGTTTTTACAAAGAAATTCTTTCAAAACCTTTTGATTTTACGACCAATGATAGTATTCAAACCGACCCCGATAAACTCGCCTATGCGAAAGATACCAACGATTTAAAACAACAATGGTATATTTATTTGAAATACCAAACCATGGCAAGATTGGCAGATTTAATCAACGCGCAAAAAGCAGATTCAACGAAAAAAGATACGGTGGTGAAAAAAAGCTTTTCGCAACTCGAAATCGATGCACGCCAAAAAGTATTGAAATCAAATGCTGATTTTTTTAAACGTTTGGATGGCATCACGGAAAACGATCGCTTGTCTTCGTACATCAGCACCATCGCGAATACGTATGATCCACATACCGAATATTTCGCTCCGAAAGAAAAGCAGAATTTTGACATCGCCATGACTGGACAATTAGAAGGAATTGGAGCGCAATTGCAACAAAAAGACGGAAATATCAAGGTTACCAGCATTGTTCCAGGAAGTGCTTCGTGGAAAGAAGGAGAATTGAAAGCCGGAGATATTATTGAAAAAGTAGCGCAAGGAGCAGCTGAACCAGTAGACGTAATTGGAATGGAATTGGACGATGCGGTACAATTAATACGCGGAAAAAAAGGTACACAAGTAAAATTGACCGTAAAAAAACTGGATGGAAGTACATTGGTAATCCCAATTATCCGTGATATAGTGGTGATTGATGAAACCTATGCACACTCTGCTATCATTGATAATAAAAACAAAATTGGATACATTCGTTTACCTATTTTTTATACTGATTTTGATCGAAATGGTTCCAGAACCTGTGCCGATGATGTGAAAAAAGAATTAATAAAACTTGAAAAGGAAAATGTAAAAGGAATTATTATAGACTTACGCGACAATGGCGGCGGCTCTTTGCAGGACGTCGTAAAAATGGCTGGATTGTTTATTTCGCAAGGTCCTATTGTGCAAGTAAAAAGCAGAAATAGAGAAGCTGTACCATTAAATGACAAAGATCCATCCATCATCTACAGCGGACCTTTAGCCGTAATGGTGAATACCAACAGTGCATCCGCATCCGAAATATTCGCAGCTGCCATTCAGGATTACAAACGTGGAATTATTATCGGCTCGCAAGCTACTTTTGGAAAAGGGACAGTTCAGCAAATTTTTAATTTAGACGATTACCTTTCCGGAAGCTACGATAGCCTGAAACCAATGGGTTCTGTTAAAATTACGATTGAAAAGTTTTATCGCATCAACGGCGGAGCCACTCAAATAAAGGGGGTTACACCCGATATTATTGTTCCGTATGTGTATCAATACATTGACGAACGCGAAAAAGATCAGGATTATCCGCTGCCTTGGGATAAAATTGATGCGGCTACTTATCAAACATGGAATGATCCTGCCATCAATTACCAAAAAATTGAAGCCGAAAGTGAAAAAAGAATTGCAGCCAATCCTACCTATAAATTGATGGAGGAAGAAGCCAATTATTTCAAACAAGAAAAGAAAAAAACAGTTTTTTCACTCAATTTGAAAACCTATCAACAGGAAGATAAAGCCAACAGAACGTATATGAAAAAATACGATGCCATTTATTCAGTTATTCCGCAAATGAAAATTTCTTCCTTAAAAGAAGATGCGTTAACGATGAAAACGGATACTTCTAAAATTGCTCGCCAAGACGCGTGGTTCAAGCTGTTGCAGAAAGACGTGGATTTGTACGAAGCCACTTCCGTGATTAACGACATGAAATAATTGCCGAAAGTTAATGCCCAAACAGAAAGTTAAAAAACAGCTCTTGAAAAATTATTTTTTTGAATTGCTTTTTATTTGTATAGCAGGGATTTTTTTCTCGAGTTGCTCAAAACCCTCATCCATTCACGGAAATAATCCGAAGAACGAAAAAATAAAATTAGCTGAAAAAGATTCGGTGGCTGATTTGCCATTACTGGAGTTTCCGGCACAAGGCAATTCGGATACCATGGCAATTGTACTTTCAGGAGATGGCGGCTGGAAAACGTTAGTGGATAAATTGGCAAATTATTTTGTTTCTAAAAATATTGCTACCGTTGGCTTAGACACAAAAAAAGATTTTTGGAAAGAAGAAAAGCCGCGCGTTTTTGCCAAGCAATTGCAACGCATCTACAATTATTACAGTTTTAAATGGCATAAAAAAAACATCATTTTTGTAGGCTTTTCAATGGGATCGGATGTATTGCCATTTGGTGTCAATCGCCTTCCTCACGCAATCAAAAAAAAAATTTCTGGGGTCGTGATGATTGCTCCCAGCCAAAGTACGAAGTTTGAAATTAAATTAATTAATTATATTTTTCCTTATCGAGATGGTGCGCGCGTTTTGCCAGAAGTAAAACGCTTGAAAAAATATCCGCTGTTTATTATTTGTGATGATAATTCCTATTCACTTTCCATAGTCCTAAAAAAAACAAATTTAAACTACATCGAACTTCCAGGCGGGCATTATTTTGGCGATGCGTACGATAAACTCAATAAAACGATCGGTCACTTTTTAAATTTGGAACCGTATTAGCTAAAAAAGACTTTCCAAAAAATAATTTTTCACGCACAAAAAAACCTCTTCAATCAATTGAAGAGGTTTTTTAATTTCTAAAATAAATTATGCGCTTGCCTTTGCTGTTTTTTCAGTTGCAAAAGAAGCATCTACCAAAATTCTTCCGCAATGTTCGCACACAATAATTTTTTTGTGCATACTAATATCCAACTGACGTTGTGGCGGAATTTTATTAAAACAACCTCCGCAAGCATCACGCTGAACAGTAACAACACCTAAGCCATTAATGGCATTCGAACGAATTCTTTTGTACGCAGATAGCAAACGATCTTCAATTAAACTTTCCGCTACTTTTGA
The DNA here is from genome assembly GCA_039924845.1 of Bacteroidia bacterium. Lineage (NCBI taxonomy): Bacteria > Pseudomonadati > Bacteroidota > Bacteroidia > Bacteroidia bacterium. Next base: position 1,682 of record JBDTAC010000002.1, on the reverse strand, counting down.
TTTTTTCAACAAGGCAGCTTCATCCTTTTCTGTTTCTTTGATGATATCTTCCAACTCATTCTTTTTGGTTTTCAATTCTTTTTTGCGATGCGCCAATTCTTCAGACGATTGCTCGATAATTTCTTTTTTTGAAGCAATTCCCGCTTTGTATTCTTTGATGCGTTTTTCGCTCAATTGAATTTCCAAATTTTGAAATTCCAACTCTTTTGTAATCGAGTCGTATTCGCGATTGTTACGTACTTTATTTTGTTGTCCTTCGTATTTTTTTATCGCAGCATTCGATTCTTTGATAGTGTTCTTTTTCTCCACAATATTTTCTTCGTACGCCGCAATTTCTTTCTCATAATTATCCATGCGCGTTTGCAAACCAGCAACAATGTCTTCCAAATCGTTCACTTCAATCGGCAATTCTCCTCTTACAGTTCTGATTTTGTCTATTTTAGAATCAATATCTTGTAACTGGAACAATGCCTTTAACTTGGCTTGAACAGAGATTTCTGATTTTTCGTCTGCTTGACTTTTTGTTTTTGCCATTTTGTATATATTTTATTGGATTGGTGTATATTTTTGATAAATGGAGTGCAAATTTAGAATTTTTTTTCGATAAAGCATTCGCAAAATAAGAAATTAGAAAAATTGATTTGAAAATGTACCGAGGAAATGTGAGCAGTCATCTTAAACTTGATTCAGAATCTGCGCGAAAAAAATTGAGAATTGATTTGAAAATATGCAGATGTACAAATATTGATTGACAATAATTAAGATGCTGAAAAAAAGTAATTTTTCAAATGAGAATTTAAAGCGGAAGGTTAGCCGTTAAGACCACATAATTTATTTAGTGGTTTAACATCGAAACAATTTTCATAAAAAAAGAAAACGTTACTTTTAAATGGCAACAATTTTAGTAGAGCCGAGACAAATTAGATATTAGTAAATGGATCCTACTTTAATCCCAGCAAACCATTGATTAAATGAACCATTAATATATTTACCATTGTCGAAATTAGCAGGAGCCGAATTAATATAGCTCATTGCCTGATATTGAAACGTAAGCCATAATCTACGCTTCTTCGATATAGGAAAATCAAAATTAAATCCTGAATTATTTTTCTCAGAATTAAAATTACTCCAACCCATAAATACAATTCTGAACTCTTCTGCATCGCCTATCCTATATTCTCCTCTCAGCATAAGTGAGGATGAACTTATAAATAATTTATCACCTACAAACTCACTACTTCCAATAAAAATATTTGTCCATTGTAATTTTACACCTCCCATAGCAGCATATTTTTCGGTTCTGTAACCAACCAAAAATTCATATCCAAACATTCCGGCTGTTGAAAATTTAGACTCAGATTCGTTAAAATAAGTTAATGGTGTACTGGTTAATTTTCCTAAGGTGAGATCAAGAAAAAATTCATCTCGTACACAAATTTTATTTTTTGCACTCATAAAACCTGAAATAATTCTTCCCCCAACTTTTGTATGTAAGCCTATTGCTTTACGAACAGGGATTCCATCAAATTTTAAATTCATTTGAGTGAAAGAAATATCTCCTCTTATTAAATTAGGATCAACATAAACAACTTGTGATTTGAGTTTACCAATACAAGTTAAAAAAAGTCCTAAAAAAATTATTTTTTTATACATAAATTATTTTTTTGAATTATATCAATTAC
>JBDTAC010000001.1 GCA_039924845.1 Bacteroidia bacterium | reverse complement strand
GATTTTAAAATCAGGCCAATAAAAAAGGCGTTTAAGAAATTTTTTTCTTGAACGCCTTTTTTATAAATTATTCAATGTTATTATATACTTGTCAATATAAATCTGTTTTTCTTTCGACTTATATTGCTGAATGTATCGCGGATGTTCCAGTGCTTTTATGCTGCCAAATAATTTAGCTTCTTTGTTTAGCTTTTGTATAAAATCTGCATTTTTCTTTCCTAGTACAAAAACTTCCGAAGTATCTAATCCTAAATGGATGTGTTTTTTTAAGGATAAAATCATAAAGTCTTTCACCATTTCAAAAAGAACAAGTTCATCATAATAATTAGCATTTAACCATTTGCCCTCTTTTGTTCGGCGGACAATGGCTAAAGGAAATGGCGAGTTGATATAAAACTGATTGTAAAAAAAATTCGCTCCTCCATATTCAGCAATCAAATCATATATAAAAACAGAAGACACCTCGTGTGTATAGGCTGATTGCATTTTGATGCCGCAGACACTTTCTAATCGTTTGGTATCTGTAAATGGCACACCCGTTACTCCAGCTCCGTGTCGGCTCGGATTAATTCCGATAATAAATCTACGTTGATTTGAATCGTTGTAATATTTATGATAAAATTGTTGCATTGCCTCCATCGTTTCAGGATTATCCAAATAAGGATTAATCACCCGAAAATTTTCCGGTAGCTTATCCGAATAATGTAACTGACGATTGAAATCAATCACTTTTTCTCCAAATGTTTTTGCCATAAATATTTTTTTAATTTTCTCTTCCACAAAATTTTTATTCTATTTATCGAAGAAATGAAAAAGCAATACGCATCATATTAATTAATCCAATGTCAATAAAATTTTTCCAATGTGATCGCTGCTTTCCATGAGACGATGCGCTTCTGCAGCATCTTCCAGCGGAAATGTTTTGTAAATAATAGGATGAATTTGTTTCGAATGAAATAAGGGCCAGATGTTTTTTTCTACGTCTTTCGCAATCTGAGTTTTTACTTCGGCAGATTGTGGCTTTAGGAAACTTCCAGTCAAAATGAGATTCTTACTCATAATGCTGCGCAGATTAATAGTAACGTTCGTATACTTCATTCCGTTGATATAAATCAGACGACCTTTATGATTAAGAATGTCGAGATTCTTTTGCGTATAATCTCCACCAACCATATCTAAAATAACATCTATTTTCTCTTCTTTAAAAATTTCTTCAAAAGCTTCTTTTTTGTAATTGATAGCCGTTCCGAGATTCATTTTAGTTAGGAAGTCAATCTTTTTATCACTTCCGGCGGTGGTGTATATTTTGCAACCCCACGCTTTCGCCATTTGCAAACCCATGGTGCCAATGCCACTCGTGCCGCCGTGTATTAATAATTTTTCATTGGATTGAAGTTTTCCCAAATGAAATACGTTGAACCAAACAGTAAAAACAGTTTCAGGAATGGCAGCAGCATCTGTTAAACTAATTCCATCTGGTATGGGAAGACAGTGAGAACTATCCACTGCAACATATTCGGCATAACCGCCGCTTGCGATTAATGCACAGACGTTATCACCTATTTTTTTATCTCTTACCTCATCACCGATTTCTATTATTTCTCCGGAAACTTCCAAGCCAGGAATTAAAGTTCCCGTAGATATTTTGCCGTAAGTGTCCATATTTTGACGTGTAATCACATCGCTGCGATTGACACCCGCAGCTTTCACTTTAATTAAAACTTGGTTCTTTTCCGGTTTTGGTTTCGGGGTTTCCTGTAATTGTAATACTTCCGGTCCACCGGATTTTGTAATATGAATTGCTTTCATTGCGTCTTTTTTTTAGATAGTATTAAAGGTACTCTATTTCGAAACAATGTAAAAAAAGGAAGGATTATTTTTATTTTGAATTGCCTCTAACATTGTATTAAATGGATGATTTATTTGTACCGATTAACTGCTTTTTGATGTGACGATTTTATTCCTTTAATCAATGATTTTGGCTGTATCACTTTTACGTCTTCTCCATACGAAAGCAATTCCATAATAAAATCGAATGTGATGTAAAGTTTTAATTTGATGCGCAATTCTTTTTTCGTGTCTTCTATAATTTGTTGTGTTTCGTGAAGCGGCAACGACTTGATGTATTTGCCTTGTAAAGGATTGAATGATAAAATAATTTCTTCCACATTTCCATCATCCGGACTAATAATTCCGAAACAATATTTATAATTTTCCTCTAAATTAAATTCTTTCGGATAAAGAAATTTGGTCTTTGTAATTTCCAAATTACTGAGCCTGTCTAATGCGAAACTTTTTATTTGTTCGTCTTTTAAATCCTTCGCCATTAAGTACCAACGATTTTTAAATTCTTTGAGCGCGTAAGGTTCTGTTTTTCTAATTTCTATTTCTTCGTCCCAGTATTTTTGATACGAAAATTTGATTTGAAAATTATTTTTTATCGCGTGTAATAAACCGTATAAATTTTCTGTGCCTTGCGGTTTGCGTTTTTCAAAGTGAATGTGTTTCGACAGGCGGTCTGAAACATTCAGAGCATTAAACATATCAAAGGCTTCCAACATTCGGTCGTTTACTTCCGTCTGATCTTCCTCATTGATAAAATATTTTTTTTGCGAAAAATCATATTTAATTTCAATATTGTATGTAGAAAGAATATCTTCTAAATCGCGCTGAAAGGTGCGCTTTGAGGTATTGAAAACATATTCTTGCAGTTCCGATTCTCTCGAAAGATAATCAGCAATTTCATCAAATGTTGCCGGATTTTTCCTGACTTTTTTGATGATTAAATGGTGGCGTAATGTAGCTTCTCTTTTTGACATGAAAACAAAAGTAGAAATTAACTGAGACAAGAAATGGCGTAGTTAAAAAAATAATTTTTCAAACATAAATTTTAACTGAACTTATTTACCTTCATTTAAAAATCGAATGTAATTATTCAGCAAACCTTCAATTTGTTTTTTTGCTACCGGATTAGCAGAATGTACTTTGAACTCTAATTTGCGTAAATCTATTTTGCTTTCGTAAACCAACCATTTAGCGCAAGCGTAACCATCTGGTAAAATTATTCCTTGCTCATTTGCACCTAAATCATTATCAAAGCTAATAAACTCGGGCAAACCTTTTTGTTGTATGATGGAAACAAATTGAGCGTAGCTTCTTACTATTTCGAAATCATTTTCTTGCAAATGCGGATACACATCTTTTACCAGACGTATATCATCTAAAAATATTTTTTTTGACATGAAGCAAAAGTAAAATGCTATTGCGACAAAGGATGGCGTGGGTGAAAAAAATTATTTTACTCAGGAATTTTTTCGGCAGCTTTTGAAAGTTTATCATTAACTTCTTTAAAAAAACTTTCTAAAATTTTTTTCTGGTTGTCCACAGATGTTTCATCTTTAGTAAATTCCTCAAAAGACTTCTTGTTTAAGTTAAATTTTAATATTTCACCATTTAATATGTTGTCCCTTTCGTTACTAATTATTGGTTCGTCAAACCATATACCTCCACTTATTTTAATATCCGTAGAACTCAAAGTTACCCAAATAGATATTATAGCAATTTGCTGCTCGTCATAAATTATTCCGAACCACGCTGGTGCTGTTATTGTTTTCCTTGTTGTAAATTGCCATCCACTATAATAACTACCGAAACGATCACAAAGCGTCTTTAGATTTTCATTACGAATAATTTTATTTGTCAAATTATTAAAAGAATACAGCGTTGATATATTTTCTAAGTTCATTTTTTCGATTTTTATAATTTTACAAACATTGGTTAAATATGTAAGATAAGACTCTATTAAAAGATTTGTCGCTTCAGGCATATTTTTTTTTTCGCATTCGAGAAATTCTTTAAATTCTCCCCAAGTTCGAATTTCAATTTCATCTTCTTTGTCTTTCCTGTAATTTGCAATCCACCCAAAAAATGCACCTTCAAAATCTCTTTTATATTTGTCAAAATGGTCATCCAAATCATCAATCTTATTTTCAATAATAAATTCTTTTTCTTTTATTTTGAAATAAAAATCTGGACGACTTTCTCTGCGAAGATATTCTCTTTCAATTTTAACTTTTCTAAATTCAGGCACATAGTTTTTATAAGCGTCTCCTCCAAAAAAAAATGAAAGGAATAAAAATTTGAAATCTTTAGATGTTTCGCACATTGCCCACGTAACATCAGATAAATGGTTCTCGTAATTTTGTCGCTCCGAAAGCTTTTTAAAGAATGTTAAAAAAATATTTTTTTCCTGTTCCATATTAAATTGAGGTAACGATATAGTTTAATGTAAAAAAATTATTCTTCTTCATCAATTACCAAATCGTCATCATCCCATGTACGGTCGCAATTTGGACATTCCCATTCAACCCCATTAAAAAAATATTGTTCTGGATCGCAATCTTCTTCACATTTTTTTTCTACTTCTCTCATGTTATTTCTATTTAGTTTTTAAAATTATTTTTTCAAAGGTAATTTATATTTCTACATCAAAACAAAGCGTTCCTTAACCAAGGTGTCCTGCTTTTTGCTTATTAATTCCACTCCTTTATAGGCAAGTTTTGCTAAAAGCTGAATCTTTAAATTTTTGTGAATAATAATGGACTGAAGTGTAAATTGTAATTGGTTAAGCGAAAAGTTATCGGTTTCAAATTTATAACTGGCAATGGTTCCAATTTCTTTTTCTATCGCTATTAAACTGCCCGCTTTAAAGGCAGAAATATCAATTACCGAAATGCTTGTTTCGTAAAGCGGAAAAAGAAGTTGCTCGTTAGAAATGTCTGCCAAAAAAAGTTTTCTTTTTTGTCTGTTGTTAATTCGTATTTCGATGCTGCTTTGGTAACAATCCATTAAACCGTAACTGTTTAATTGGTTTCCCAAATCGGACCAAGTATTAAGCTTAGGAATTTTCAGGGTTTCAAAAAAATATTTTTCAAAAATAACTTCTTCCAAATTAATGCCTATTTTGTTAGCTCCTGTTTTAAATTTTTCCCACGTTCGCTCATTAAATTTCCCTTTAATAACACGACAAGCAATGCCAAAGAAATTTATATGAATGGTGTCCAAAATTTAGTTTTAGTCAGGAGTTTTAGTTAGTTTATTGTTTTATTCGCTGTTACTTTTAATTACACTACTACTTCCATCTTTATTAATTTTTATTGCTTTCTGATTTGTAAATACAACGTCAGCCCAAATTCCATCTAATTTGAATATTTTATTTTTCGTATATAAACCGGAATGATCCATCACATCGTGCATTAAATAACAATAAGGCGCATTTAACAATGGCATAAAACTTTCTCTATGCCAATAATTTCCTTTCCCATTATCTAAAAATAGTCCATAATCTTTATTTACGATGATCTGTTCATAATTGTAAGATGTCCGAAAACAGTGAACCGGCTCAGTTTCCTTTTTTTAAATAATATGCTACTTTAGCTTCCACTTCATAATCTGTTGTAAAAGCATATTTATCTTTTAACTCTTTTTCTCCAGTTTCCAAACATACTATTACACGTTCTATGATTTCCTTTTCTAATAGCGTTAACACTTTATTTAGATTAGAAAGGAATTTAATTTTATCAGTCATAAAAAAATTATTTTAATCCGACACAATCCTCTTCAAGATGTAATTTAAAAAGTTTCGCACAAGCCATTGCATCGCTTAAAGCATCGTGATGATTCAAAGGAATTTTATACTTTTCACATAAGTCAGCCAAATTATTTCCGAAAATTCGGTACGTGCAATGTCCCTTAAACTTCGGTTCAGCCAAGTCATAATAAGCTAAGGTTTGTTTCAAGCAATGGAAATCAAAAGCAAAACCATTGTGAGCAACTACGTGTTGGTTTTCGATAAATGGTTTTACTTGTTCCCAAATTTTATCGAAGGTTGGCGCATTTGCCGTTTGTTCGGGCGTTATTCCGTGAATATCAATAAACCTATCCCAATAATAATTTGTTGGCGGTTGAACCAAAATAGAAATTTTGTTTTTAATAATTCCATTTTCCACACGCACCAAACCTATTTGACAAATGCTCCAACGCTTGCCTTGCGCGGTTTCAAAATCAATGGCTGTAAATGTATCGTTCATCATAAAGCTGGAGAGTGATGTCCTTTGTTTGCTCCGCTTGGATGACGAACACAAAAACCTCCTGTTAAACCCGCAATACTGGAAGCATTTGTTCCGCAATATTTACACGTGTAATGCGATTTTTCGCTTCCTTGATACAGCGAATGTTTCCCTTTGTTAGCCCCATTTGGATGACGGGAACAAAAACCGCCAGTTAAACCTGCAACGCTGGGAGCTTTACTTCCACAGTGTTCGCAATAAAAATTTTGTGCCATTATTTTGAATTTTATTTTTTGCCTACTCTATTCCGTTTTCGGCTTCTCGGTTATTTTTTTTGTTGCCCTTATTTCAGGAATCATTTTATCAATCAGTTCTCTAATTTTTGCATGATTTTTCTGCACATAAAATAGCTGCATTTCATCATTTTGAATCTCTATTAACATCTTGTTTTTCATTACAAACAAAACACTTAAATTATCTCGTTTCCCGATATTCAAATTAAGTACTTCTCTTGTTTTTTTTTTATGGATTTGATCTGCTAATTCTTTTTCTATCCATTGTTTCGCTTTTTTAAAATCAACACCTCGTAATTCAACCGCATCAGGCACTTCTCCAAAATAATCGTAAAATGATTTTGAGCAAAAAATATAAATTTTGTTATCTTCAAATACATTAACAAAGTTGATCTGAGTCTTATATACAATCTCCAATAATTCGTACAAATTTTTCATCACTATTTTTAATATTCAATTACAAAAATACTTGGCAACTCAGCCAAACTGTGTCGCAGACAAAAAAGATTAAAACCGTTTTATAATTTCCATCAATTTTGCTTTCACTGCTACACTTTCATTTTCAGAAAATGTATTTTTGAAAACAGGTTCACTTCCGAAAAGAGTTTTTGCTTCGTCAATACTAAAGTTGCTCAATATTTTATTCAACATGTCCACCTTCAGAATCAGCAGCATTTGCTCATCTGCATCTGTTTTTTTAATCTCTTGTTTCTTTACTTCTATCTTTTCTTTACGAATTTCCAATCGCTTTTTTTGAATGTCTATTTTCTTTTCGATTAGCTCCAAGCGTTTTTTTTCTTCCCATTTTTCAGATGTTATTTTCATTTTGTTTACTGTTTTTGTGAATACTGAAAGCAAAAGTAGAACGCAACTGCGTCAAAACGTGGCGTAGCTATTTCTCTTTATAAAAAAATAATTTTTCAGTATGAGTTGGGATTTTTAAAAGTATAGCAGAAAATGAGTAACGTAAAATTATTTGAACACAACAAAATACGCACCGCTTGGAATGATACAGAAGAAAAATGGTATTTGTCGGTTACGGATGTAATTGGTGTTTTAACAGATAGTCCTAATCCAAGAAATTATTGGAAAATTCTAAAACGTAGGCTCTCAAAGGAAGGAATCAGTTGGTTACAAATTGTAACCAACTGAAAATGGAATCGGCAGACGGCAAATTTTACAGACTATACAGCAAAGATCTTAAGAAACAGGGATTTTAATAAGTGTACATTTAATGGATGTAATTTCGCCAAAAGTGATTTGCAAACTAATAAATTTGATGATTGCTCTTTTGACAATTGTAATTTTTCGATGACAACAATTTATGATGCTGGATTTAGAAATGCAACTTTTAAAAATTGTAAGATTTTAGGTGTTGATTTTACCCGATGCGACAAATTTATGTTTTCATTTAGCTTCGACAATTGCATTATGGATTATTGTACTTTTTATGGAACCAAATTAAAAAATACAAAGTTTTTGCAGTGTTCGTTGAAAGAAGTAGATTTCACTGAAACAGACTTAAGCTCTGCTCATTTTACTAAATCAGATTTGACGGGAGCAATATTTTCCAGAACCATACTTGAAAAAGCCGACTTTAGAAGTGCAAGCAACTTTTCGATAAACCCTGAATTTAATAAATTGAAAAAAGCAAAGTTTTCTGCATTTCAACTTGAAGGACTTCTTTATAAATATCAATTAGATATTAATGATGACAACTAAAAAAACTACGAACGCACAACACGCGGCAGGATACATTGGGGTTTAAGTGGTTATTCATACATTCTACCACGCATCAAGTTTGGTGTAATAGGAAAATAATATTACAAAGACTTTAAAGCCCGAGCTTAGGAAATCTTAATTTCCCTTACATTCTGCGCTTTTGCTTTCTCGTTTTTCGGAAGCTCCAACTTTAGAATTCCGCTCTCATACTTAGCATCAATCTTTTCTTCGTCAACCAAATCAATCAGATTGAAGCTGCGAGAAAACGAACCATAGTTGAATTCTTTGCGAACAAAGTTTTTCTTTTCTTCGTTCTTTTCCATTTTATGCTCACCAGAAACAGTAAGCACTCCGTCTTCAACTCTCAGATTGAAATCATTTTTCTCAAATCCCGGAGCAGAAACTTCAATACCGTATGCCTTTTCGCTTTCGGTGATATTTACTGTAGGAACGTAACCTGCATAGTCCCCAAATCCTAAATCATCGTTGAAGAAATTACTTAGTAAGTTCTCCATAGAAGGCATCATCAGGTCTTGCCTTTTTGTTAACCCGTTTGAGGGTTTTGTCCATTTAATTAGTGACATGGCTCTTAGGTTTTAATTGGTTAATACTTATTTTAAAAATTCATTTTTCACCTTTTCAAAATAAATACCAAGTAATAAAAACCGACAAAATGACAGAAATATAAAGTGGTAATTACTTTCCCAAAATGACATTTTTTATATTCTTTATGACAAAACTGCATTCTGTTAAATTTACAGTTGTGCATTGGACAGTTTGGAGTACGACATGAGTGGACATACTTAATGATACGGAATCTGCGCAAAGGAAAAAACAGCACCTATCTAACCTTCAAATCAATTTTGCATTCTCCATTGTCAATTATTTAATAGTAATTTCACCTTCGAAAAATAAATTTTAGGATGACGTTTGCGAGAAGAGTGCGTTTGTATTTTGTCGGGATTCTTCTCGGTACTTTGTCTGTGGTAATGATTTTCAGAAACCGTGGTTGTCGCATGATGACGCCCGGAACGGTGAAATTAGATCAATTAGCAATACAAACAAGATTGTACTCCGACAGCGCCACGTGTTTAATGAAATGCGAACACATTGATACGGCTGCCGTACAAGAAATTTTTTACAACGGAAAAATAAATTTTAAAGCGAGTAAGGAATTTGCCAAGCCGCATCCGAGTTATGCCATTGACGGAATCACCAAGAAAGGCGATTCGCTGCGCGTGTATTGCATTGACAATTTCGATTCGATTACGCGCGTTTTATATGTGCAAAATCTGAAAATGAAAAACGAAAATTGCGGTTGTAAGTAAATTATTTTGAGCCTTCTTTTTTTCGCCGCGCTTTTTCTTTAATAATCAAACCAAGCTCTCTGCCGGTTTGTCCTTTTACCGAAGTATTTTCTTGTGCCCGCCGAATCAAATACGGCAACACTTCTTTCACTGGTCCGTAAGGCACATATTTCGCCACATTGTATCCACCGTTGGCGAGATTAAAACTGATGTGATCGCTCATCCCAAAAAGTTGCGAAAAATAAATTCGTTTATCCGAAAGAGTAATTCCTTTTTCTTGCATCAATTGCGCTAAATACATGGAACTTTTTTCGTTGTGCGTTCCGGCACAAAAAGAAATTGATGCGATATTTTCCACACAAAATGAAAGTGCCGCATCGTAATCTTTGTCTGCATTTATTTTGTTTTCATGAATCGGCGAAATACTATTTTTCTGAGCCGCACGCAAACGCTCTTTTTCCATGTAAGCACCACGCACTAATTTAGCTCCCAAAAAATAATTTTTCGAGCGCGCATTTTCCAAAGACCGTTTTAAAAAATTCAAACGATCTGTTCTATAAAGCTGAAAGGTATTGTAAATAATTGCTTTTTCATGATTGTACAAAGCCATCATTTCGTCAGCTAAATCGTCAATTGCTTTTTGAATCCAACTTTCTTCTGCATCTATAAAAATAGAAACGGATGCTTCGAAAGCTGCTTTGCAAATACGTTTCACGCGATTTTTAATAATCTCAAAATCTTTTTTTTCAGATTCTGTTAAACCGTTTTCCGTCTCATATTTTTCCAGTAAATCAAAACGTGCAATGCCCGTAACTTTGAAAACACAAAAAGGAATTCCGGAATTATTTTTTGCCTTTTCAATTGTAGCAATAGTTTCCAGCGTTGTGGCTTCTAAATCTTTTTCACTTTTCTTGCCTTCTACCGAATAATCTAAAATAGTTCCGACCTTGTATTTTTGTAAAACTTCAATCGTGTGATCGCATTCCGCGATGGTTTCGCCGCCACAAAATTGCTTGAAAATAGTGGCTTTAATAATGCTTTTAATCGGCAAATGAAAGTTAATTGCGAAAGTGGTCAGCGATTTTCCAATCTTCACCAAACGCATATTGCTCACCATTTTGAAAAGCCAATACGAACGGTTTAAATCGGTAGCCGTTTTTCCGGAAAAGGCAATTTCAGTATTGTCAAAAGAAATCATAAAATAAAATTTTCTGTAAAGATATTCTAAATAAAAAAGCGTTCAAAAAATTATTTTTTCGAAGCACTAATCCAATTCGTTATTTCCGAAAATTCAGCAACAGAAAGCTCTTCGGCACGTTGTGTAAAATATTTATGTGTTTTATTTTCTTCCGAAAAGGTAAATTTACTCAATCCGTTTCGCAGCATTTTGCGACGCTGATTGAATCCTGTTTTCACCACGTCGAAAAATAATTTTTCATCGCAACCCAATTGAAAATTGGCTTTTCTTCTCAAACGAATCACCGCCGATTTGACCTTTGGCGGCGGATTAAAAACATTTTCATTGACGGTAAATAAATAATCTACATCAAAAAATGCTTGTACCAAAACGCTGAGAATTCCGTACGCTTTGGTACGTGTTTTCGCGGCAATTCGTTCTGCCACTTCTTTCTGAAACATCCCAACCGTTTCCACTACTTGGTTTCTATTTTCTAATACTTTGAATAAAATTTGAGAAGAAATATTGTATGGAAAATTGCCGATAACAGCGAAAGAATCGCTGAAAAGCATTTTCAAATCCAGTTGTAAAAAATCGCCTTCCAGAATTTTTTTTTCGAATGACGGGAATTTCTTTTTTAAAAAATCAATGGATTCGCGATCAATATCGATGATGGATGTTTCGAATTTTTTTTCTTGAAATAAAAATTGAGTGAGCACACCCATGCCCGGACCAATTTCTAACACATTCGTGTAACCCTCTCCCGACAAGCTATTCACGATTTTGTGTGCAATATTTTCGTCTTTCAGAAAATGTTGTCCGAGGTGTTTTTTTGCTTTAACGAAAGTCACATCTATGAAATTTAAAAATATGTTTTTGAAAAAATAATTTTCCTAAAGCACTTCTAATAATGTACGAAAAGCGACAAATTTATTAGCGAATTTTTCGCTTACGTCTTTTTGCAAACGCGCTGCATGCTGCTTTTTATAGTTCAAATAATCGTCCATTGTTTTACTCGTATATTGGAAAGAATACGTCGTTCCTGTTTCTTCCTCTACCAACACTCTGCAGAGTTTATTTTCTACAAAACAGCCTGTCTTCATCACATCTGGAATGTGCACTTCGCGCATCCATTTCAACCATTCGTCGTGCACTTCGTTTTCAATGTTGATGGTAACGTTGTATATTATCATGATTTTTTAATTTACTATTTTATCGCCACGTAATTTCCGAAAATGCTCGCGTGCATCCGTCGCGTAAAGGCTTCCCGGATAATCGGTTAATAATTGTTCGTATAACTTTTTTGCTTTTTCGGTATCATTTAACTTCTCTTCATTGAGTTCTGCTAAATTAAAAAGTGCTTTATCTGCTAAAACTCCTTGTGGAAAATTATCTAAAATGGTTTGTAAAAAGGTAGCAGCTTCTTCATATTTTCCTTCTTTATTTCGGATTTCAAATTTCTTGTAATAAATGTCGCCCGTCAAACTGTGATTGGGAAACAAGGTGGTAATGGAATCTAATTTTTGAATTGCAGCATCGTCTTTATTTTGATACGCCAATAAATCTGCTTGCGCAAACATCAACAAAGGCACGGTGTTCGTATCAATTGCGGTATTGTCACTTATCAACAGCGAAAGTGCCATCGCATCGTTTGCAATCAATTTAGAAGTAGCAGATTTCAACACATCCAATTGCGCTTTCGACCATTTAAAATCTCCTGTATAAAAGGAAATTTTTGCGTTTCTAAATTTGGCTTCGTCGCCAATCGGATCTTCTTCAAAGGCTTTCTCCACTTGCGAATAACGTAAAGATGCTTCCCAAATTTGTCCGTCAAAAAGCAATACATCGCCCAATTCCAATTTGCATTCTGCTTGTAATTTTCCGGAAATTTGCGGGACTTCAATCGCTTCATTCAGCACAACAATTGCTGTATCTGTATTGTGTAAATAAAATGCTTCGATGTGCGCCAAATCTTTCATCATCGGCACAGTGGACGTATTTTTACCTAAATCATCCAACGCTATTTTGTATTTATTTTCGAGCGACATTAAATCGGCGTTTGAAAAATTATTTTTTGAAACGACTTTTTTGTACAACAAATTTAATTGCGCGATGCGTGCGTGCATGTAATTAAATCCAGAATTTCCCAAATCAATTACGTATTGATACGATTGATTGGCAACATCGTAATTACCATTATCGGCACACACTTTAGCCAAAGACATCATTCGAGTTCCACTTTCTTTATTGCGTTTATCCAATGCTTTTACTTGAATAAAGGCACCTTCAAAATCCTTTTCTTGAATTTGCATCCACACCAATAATTCCGAAAAAATAGTTTTGCTCTGCTCGTGTTGAATGCGTTTTAAAAGGTCTGTTTTTAATATCTCATTTTTCTTCGCATCTGCATCTTGCCCGAAACTGGTTTGCAGCGCATTTTGCACACTTTGTATATAGCCATCGCTGATGTCGAGCGCATCCAAATATTCGTCAATCATCTCCGACGTATTGCCCATATTGTTGTAAACTTCTGCCAATTCAAAAAGAAAAGGATAATCACCGTTTAATAATTTCTTTCCTTTTTTATACGTCTCAATCGCTTCGTCCCATTGCTTTACAGCGATGAATGCTTGTCCTAAATCTAAAATTTGGTTTTGGTTCGGACTCAATTCTTTGATGGCTTTTTTATACGCATCTTTCTCTTTGTCCTTATCATTTGCAAAAGCATATATTTGTCCTAAATCCACATAATAGCGCAAGTTTTCGGGAGAATAATTAATTCTTTTTTTGACGATTTTTTCCGCTTTTTTAAAATCTTGCGTTTGTACAAAACAATCTACATACGCTTTGTAAATAAATGTTTCCGATTCATTTGTATAATTTTTTTCGAAATAAAAAATAGCTTTATCGTATTCTTTATTTTGATAATATTGTTGCGCTAAGGCAATATTGGTGGAGTCTTGCGCAATAGTTATTTTCGCGCTAAGCACAAAAAGCGAAATCAGAAAAATGACTGAAAAATTAATTTTCTGACGCATTAAAAATGGGTGTTTGAAAAATTATTTTTTTGAATCGCCCGACGAAGAATATTTTTTCACCAGCTCTTCTACCTTCGGATTTTGTATGTCAAACATCGGCAATTTTTCGTTGATAATGGCAATGCTCACGGAACTTGCTTCCAATAATTCCGCTGCTTCCGAACATTCGTTGGCACAATAAGATTGCACTTTATTTTCATCAATCAAATTGTTTTTCACATCGTGTTCCAAACTTTTCAATTGTTTTATTGATTTTGAAATTTGATTTTGTAACAGCGTATCTCTTCCCAAAAAAATCTCGAACGCTCTTCCTGTTTCGCGGTATCCAGAAAGGAAAATAGCCGTCGGACTGTCCATTGTGTCTTTGTAATTTTTCTGAATCAAGGAAAGGTTTTTTAGCAACGTATTGAAATTTTTACGAATAACAACGGTATCTACTTTTTTCAAATTCAATGCTGCTTGATCCAATTGCGTCGCTAAACTATCCATGTATTTTACCTGGCTCTGATGTCTACTTTGCGTAGAACACGAAGACAAAAAAGTAGAAATTGTAATTGCGGAAATTAAAAAAAGGCTTGTGAAAAATAATTTTTTGCGTGTCATAAAATATATTTTTTATTAATTAATAATTTCAAAACCGGTGTACGGAATTAATGCTTTCGGAATTTTTATTCCTTCGGGTGTTTGATTATTTTCCAACAACGACGCCACAATTCGAGGCAATGCCAAAGCGCTTCCGTTTAATGTGTGTGCCAATTGCGGTTTTTCATCGCCGTGTTTAATGCGTAATTTTAATCGGTTGCTTTGGAAGGTTTCAAAATTAGAAACAGAACTTACTTCCAACCATTTTTTTTGTGCAGCCGAAAAAGTTTCAAAATCGTACGTAAGTGCCGAAGCAAAACTCATATCGCCGCCACACAATTTTAAAATCCGATAAGGCAATTCTAATTTTTGCAATAATCCAGCTACGTAATTTCGCATTGCTTCCAATGTTTCGTAGGATTTATCCGGATGCACTACTTGTACAATTTCTACTTTATCAAATTGGTGCAAACGATTTAAACCGCGTACATCTTTTCCGTAACTCCCTGCTTCTCTACGGAAACAAGGTGTATAGCCGCAATTTTTAATTGGCAATTGTTCTGTTTTTAAAATCACATCGCGGTAAATATTGGTAATCGGCACTTCCGCCGTAGGAATCAAATACAATTTATCCAAGCCCACAAAATACATTTGTCCTTCTTTATCCGGCAACTGACCAGTTCCAAAGCCCGAAGCTTCGTTTACCAAAATCGGAGGCTGAATTTCTGTGTAACCTGCTGCCGTTGCATTGTCTAAAAAAAACTGAATCAAAGCGCGTTGCAATTTCGCTCCTTTGCCTTTGTACACAGGAAATCCGGCGCCTGTTAATTTTACGCCGAGTTCAAAATCAATTAAATCATATTGCGAAGTAAGCTCCCAATGCGGTTTTGCGTCCGTTGGAAGTTCAGGAATTTCACCTTCTTGAAAAACATTTTCATTATCGGCAGGCGTCTTTCCTTTCGGAACTTTTACGCTCGGCGTATTCGGAATTTGCAATAATAACGTGGTCTGTTGAGCTTCAATGGCTGTTAATTTTTCTTCAAAAGCCTTTGCATTTTCTTTTAGCGAAACACTTTTATTTTTTAATTCGTTGGCTTCCGCTTGCTTTCCACTTTTGAATAAATCTCCTACTTGTTTCGCCAATTGGTTAGCTTGATTAAGCACCTCTTCTAATTCCTTTTGCAGTTTTCTGCGAGCGTTGTCAAGTTCAATAATTTGTTCGATAATTTCTTTTCCATCGTAATTTTTGACAGAAAGTCGCTGAATAATTTCTTCTTTATTTTCGCGGATGGTTTGTATTTGTAGCATAATTTATATTTTCAAAAATGCAGTATTTTGACGATTATCTTGAATGGTAATAATTTCGATTTTTTTGTTTTTTACGCGATAATAAATGGCTGTATGCTTTGTAATAATTCCTTTTCGGATACTTTTTCTACTTTCAGAAGCGGGAAACATGAGCGGATTATTTGAAATTTGATGAATGAGTTAAATTATTTTTTTAATGAAATTTTCTTTTACACGCTCCGACCATTTCTCCATTAAATATTTTACAATTGCATCCAAATTTTTTTCTGCGCGTTCAGAAATAATAACATCTAAAAACATTATTTATATTTGGAAATTACTTTATCAAATTTGCTTTTTCTACCTTTTTCTAAATCATCCAATCCAGCTTCTATATCTGCTTTTTGAGCTTCATTCAATGTTTTGAAAAAATCTTTTTCAGAAGTGTTTTTTTTCACCAAAAACTGATACAAGTAGAGTAATTTGGCTTCTTCCAGCACATCTATTTTTCTGAAAATTTCTAATTTTATTTGAGATGTATTCATTTCTGAAAAATTAATTTACAAATGCAAAATTAGCACAATCAAGAGAATATATAAAATAAAAAATCTCCTGAACTTTTTTATAAGTTCAGGAGATTTTAATAAAATTTAATTACGCCTCAGCAGGAAACGGAACTATCGAAACAAACGATTTATCATCGCGTTTTTTACGGAAATTCACCATTCCATCCACCAATGCAAACAAGGTATGATCTTTACCAATACCTACATTTTCGCCCGGATTGTGTTTCGTGCCTCTTTGTCTAACAATAATATTACCAGCTATCGCAGCTTGTCCGCTGTAAATTTTAACGCCTAAGCGTTTACTGTGCGATTCGCGTCCGTTTTTGGAACTACCGGCTCCTTTTTTATGTGCCATTTTTTAAGAATTTTTTAAAATGATTATTCTTTTGTTTTAGTCGTTTTTTTTGCTGCTGCTTTTACAGGCTTTTCTGCTACATCCTTTTTAGGAGCTGCTTTTTTTGCTGCCGGTTTTTCAACCACTTCAGCCGTTACCTCTTTTTTAGCTTTCACAGGTTTTGCATCTTCTACTTTCAAGGTTTCGCCTTTCGCTAAAATACCTTGTATAAGGATTTGCGAAAATTGTTGACGATGACCGTTCGATTTCTGATACCCTTTTCTTCTTTTTTTCTTAAAAACGATTACTTTATCGCCTTTAACGTGTGAAAGTACCTTAGCGGCAATCCTCACTCCTTCTACAGAAGGCGTGCCCACGGTTATTTTACCGTTGTTATCTAACAATAATACATTGTTAAACTCAACGTTGGCACCTTCATTAGCTTCGAGGCGGTGTACATAGACTTTCTCGTCTTTTTTCACCTTAAATTGTTGCCCGGCTATATCTACAATTGCGTACATTTTGTTGTGTTTTTTAATGAAACAAATTCCCGATAAAACATTTATTGGGGGGACGAAGGTATAAAAAGATTTTTAATTGGCAAAAGAAAACAGGAATTGCTTCCTAAATAGCTCTTAATGCGTTTTAAGACGGCTTCAAAAATTATTTTTCAAACCGCTTTTTTCGAGCGCCTACTGATTAGGCAAATCTTAAAAAAGATATAACTTTGTGGGTTAATCAATAAGTAGGCTTAGCAAGGATTTCAAAATTAAATAAAATAAAAATTACACGGAAGAAATAGATGCAGAAAAAGTATCTCTATTATATATTTGTTTTTATTGTTTTGTGCTGCACGTTTCCCGCGATTGTTCATGGACAAAGTGCGTATAAATCGGAAGCAGATCTGAAAAAGCAAGCCGCTAAATTTTTCGATAAAGAAGATTTTACCTCTGCCTACCCTTTGTACTCGCAATTGCTAAGCCTTGACCCTAAAAGTGGAGAGTATAATTTTAAATTTAGCGTGTGTATTTTACTTTCTACCGGCGATAAGGAAAAACCAATTGGATACCTTGAATATGCTTCCAAACAACCCAATGTAGATAAAAATGTTTTTTATTATTTGGCAAAAGCATATCATTTAAATTATCGTTTTGACGATGCTATTGCGATGTATCAGAAATACAAAACGCTGGGTGAAAAATCTCAAGTAGAGAAATTTCAAATTGATCGTCAAATTGAAATGTGTCGTAACGGAAAAAAATTATTGCGAAACATCAGTGGCTTGGATGTGATTGAGAAAAAGGAATTGACGGTGGAAGATTATTTTCTTTCCTATAATTTGCCAGATATTGGTGGAAAATTATTGGTAGAACCAGATGATTTTAAAACTCCGTACGATAAAAAACAAAAAGTAAACTCTATTATTTTTCTTTCAAAAAACAACAATCAAATTTATTATTCGAGCTACGGAAAAAACGGAGAAAATGGGAAAGATATTTATGTGATTCGTAAATTACCTTCGGGAGAATGGAGTAAACCACAAAACGTAGGATACCCTATCAATACAGAATATGACGAGGATTATCCTTTTCTTCATCCCAACGGAAAAGTACTTTATTTTTGTTCGAAAGGGCACAACAGCATGGGTGGTTATGATGTGTTTAAATCCACTTGGAACGATAGTACAAAAAGTTGGCAACAACCCGTAAATCTTGATTTTCCTGTAAATACGCCTGATGACGATATTTTATACATCACCGATACAGATGAGCAGATGGCGTATTTCTCGTCCAATCGCTCCAGTCCAGATGGAAAAATTATGATTTATAAAATCAATGTAGCTCGTAAACCTGTTGATATTTCTATCATTAAAGGAGAAATTGTAAAAACAGAAAACAATCAACATTTAGATGCTAAAATTACGGTGCAAAACATGGAAACCAATGAAATAGAAGGGATTTTTAAAGGAAATGATAGCACTGGAAATTATTTTATGAATCTTCCCAATGGCGGAAAATTTTTATTTACAGTAGAAACGGATGGTTTTAAAACACAATCAGGCATGGTTACGATTCCTGTTCAGTACGAGTTGAAACCGCTGAAACAAGAAATTAGTTACGAAGCAGGAACTGGAAAATTAATCATCAAAAATTTATTTGATCAACCAATAGACGACAACAATTATTTACTGGCGATGAATTACATCAAGCAACGCGCGAAACTGGATGTGAACGCAGACAGTACGTCGTCTTCAAAAAATAATTTTTCGAACGGTGGAAATGAGAAGGATAAAAATACTTCTCAAAATAATAGTAATAATAATTCGCTTGCCGCGAATAAAAATACCAATTTGGGCATTTACAAAGATTCGCTGGAATCTTCCAATACTTCGAGCCCTGATAGTTCTTCAACGGTATCTAATACTGATGGTGGCGGTGATTCTTCGAAAGTTATCAATTCCAATTTATCTAATTCTGACATCGTAAAAATTGCGTACAACGATGCAAAAGAATCCGATAAGGAAGCGAAAGACATGCAAAAGCAGGCGGACATGGCGCTTTCCATCGCAAACGAAAAAAACGAAGAAACGAAAGATAAAAATTCAGAAGCAGATGAATTGCAAACAAAAGCCGATCAAACTCAGGATCCATCGCAGAAACAAGCTGCTTTAGAAGATTACAACGATGCAAAAAAGGATGCTTCTAAATCGGCAAAAGAAACAGTGGCTGCTTTTAACATTGCTACAAAATTACAAAGCGATGCCACAGCAAAGCGCCAAGAAGCGGACTTTTCTCAAAATTATGCGAAGCAATTAGACAAAGTTGTTCATTCCAATTCTAAAAATGCGGACGATGCCTTGAAACAATTGGCGGTGCAAAAAGATAGTTTGGAAAAAATGAATCAGCAGCCTGTTGGTACTGATAATGTGTATAATAATTTGAAATCGGATGCGGATAATAAGCAAACAGAAGCGAACGATGCGAACCAAACTTTGAAGAATAATCAGCAGCAATTAACAGATTTGGACAACAATATCAATCAAATGCAAGCGCAAGCAGATACGAGCAGCAATCAAACATTGAAGCAAGATTTGCAAAGTCAGGTGAATGAATTAAAAACGGAACGTACCCAAAAACAAAACGACCTTGCTTCGGAAAGCAAGAAGGCATCAGAGTTACAGGATGAGTCGAATGATCTGAAAGATCAGTTGAGTATGTCGAGTGGAATGATTACGAAGATAAAACAAGGTGCGCAAAACCCTTCCAACTCGGATGTTTCATCCATTGATAAACAAAAATTACAAGCAGAAGTTTCGTCGTACAAACAAGCAAATACTGCAGAAAACAGTGCTGACACGACCAATAAAACAACCAATCAACAAACAGTTATAGCAAATAATAACAGTAATTCTACTACAGATTCGAGTGTTCAAAAAAATAATTTTTCGGCGGGTGATTCTACGGAAAATAAAACAGCTGACAGCAGCAATTATTCCACTAAATATTCAGACGCTTTAGCGGAAGCAGAAAAAATTCCGGATGCGTATAATCGCGAAGAAGCTAAATCTGCGGTGTATTCCGATTGGGCAGCTGCCATTAAAAATGATATTTCCGAAAAGAAAACCGACTTAAAAACAATCAAAACTAAAAAAGAAAAAAAATCAGCAGAACAAACAATTGCGAGTTTGCAAAAGGATTTCTATACGAAGCAAAGTCTTGCGCAACAAAGCAATCAGCAAGCAGAAACAATTAAGCAAAATTTGGCGAGTACAGAAAATACGAATTCAGGAAATCCCAATTCTACAAGCGATTCGAGTAAAACGATTTCAAAAAATAATTTTTCAGACAGCACAAATACAGCAAGTGCAAATACGTCTAAAAATAATACAGTCACTCCTGATAATACGAATTCTACAAGTGATTCAACTAAAACTGTTTCAAAAAATAATAATTTAGACAGCGCAAATACAGCGAGAGTAAATACTTCTAAAAATAATACAGGCACTCCTGATAATACGAATTCTACAAGTGATTCGAGTAAAACGATTTCGAAAAATAATTTTTCAGACGGCACGAATACAGCGAGTGTAAATACTTCTAAAAATAATACAGTAACTCCTGCGAATACTAATTCTACAAGTGATTCAAGTAAAACCGTTTCAAAAAATAATTTTTCAGATAATGGAAATACAACTTCTTCCAATGCTAAAAATAATTCTTTAGACGCTACAAAAACAATTCCATTGTATTCGTCTACTGATGCCGTAAACAATGAAAATCAGGCAAAACAATCGGAACAAGAAGCTGCAAAAGAAAATGATAAATACACGGAATTGATGCAAAATGCTTCGTCGGAAAAAGATACGGCTCAAAAAACACAATTGATTGAAAATGCGAATGCCGCGCAAGCACAGGCTCAACAAGCGCAATTGCAGTCGGATAACGCGTATGCAAAAGCAGATGAAATTCAGTATGTTAAAAACAATCAAGAAATAGAAAAATTTTCGGAAGCCACTGCCAGCAAAGACGATGACGATTTATTGATTGCTGGAGCGATGAAAGATGACGCAACACTTCATTACAACAATGCCCAAAAAGATAGAAATTCGGCAGCGCAAGAATCTGATTATACAGGAAAAGAATATTTACTGAAACATGCGCGGAATGAGGAAAATATGGCTTTGTCGAAACAACAAAAAGCGATTGCGATTTACTCGAAATACGCGCCAGATGTAGCGACTCAGTTCAATCAAAATCAAAATTCGAATTCAACTGCTGTGGCTATAAATGCTGCGCCTAATAACACTGGAAATAATCCAACAAACAATACTGTAAAAACGAATAATGGGCAATCAATTTCTTCAGCTGATAATCTGAAAAATCAATCGCAAAATATTAATTCTACTGCTTCTTCCGACAATCAAAAAATTAAAAATACGGCGGAATATCA
Organism: Bacteroidia bacterium; assembly: GCA_039924845.1. Taxonomy (NCBI): domain Bacteria; kingdom Pseudomonadati; phylum Bacteroidota; class Bacteroidia; species Bacteroidia bacterium. The sequence continues at coordinate 46,515 of JBDTAC010000001.1, read as the reverse complement.
AAAATATATAGCGATGATTAATCAGTCGGATTCGCTGAAAAATGTTTCGAAAACAAATTTTGCTGCGGCAGATAATTACAAAACAATTTCGGCTGCAGAAGCAGATTCTGCGACACAAAATAAAACCGTCGCCGATACCATTAAGGATTCTGAACAAAAACAAAACCTGCTTGAAAAGGCTCAATACGAAGCAATCCAGGCAAACTTGAATAAAAGTAAATCTGATTCATTAACTACTTTGGCGAATCAAAATCAATCCAATTTCATCAACAAAAAAGCAGACGCAGCAACGTATTTGAATTCATTGGATAAGCAGACAGCATCCAACATTGGGACTGTTTCAACTCCTCCAATAAATACGGATAATTCAACCAATTCGGTTACTAATTTGAATCCTAAAAACAACACGAATACTTCTGATAACAACAATACAACGAATACGATTGCATCGAATAACAATATAAATTCTACACAAGAAAATCCTGCAAATACAAATGTAAAATCGAATACTACAACAACAGACAATTCGGCGGTTCCGAAAAATAATTTTTCAACCACTGCTTCTTCAGATTCGGTGAATAAAGGCAATTCAAATACTGCTGTGAATGAAACTTCTATTTCATTGACGGATGTTTTTGAAGCTTCGCAAACACCAGTTTATACTACAAGTAATCCGATTCCAATAAATCCGAAAATGCCGAATGGAGTTTATTTTAAAGTGCAAATAGGTGCATTCAGGAATCAAATTCCGCAAGATTTATTTAAAGGAATGAAACCTGTTATTGGGGAAACAACACCTCAAGGGTTTATCCGATATTCTGCCGGAATGTTCACGGGCATTGACAAAGCAGACGATGCGAAAAATAAAATAATCGGAATGGGTTATAAAGACGCATTTGTGGTAGCTTTTGTAAACGGAAAACGTGTACCGATGAACGAAGCGATGGCTGCTTTGCATTCCTCTTCAAATGAAAAAAACACTTCGGACAATACACAACAACAAGCATCTTCAGCAGATAGCAATACAAATCAGGACAATCAAAATAAAAATATTTCTACAACAAATAGTTCTGAAAATACAGTGAATGCTGCTGTTTCAACAGATGTGGTACAAGTAAAAGGATTGTTTTATACGGTTCAAGTGGGCGTTTATAAGCGTCCTGAACCTGCTTCCAAATTATTTAATATTCAGCCTTTGTACAGCGCAAAAACAACGAATGGTTTTATTCGCTACAACAGCGGTAAGTTTAACGATTTCGGCAAAGCAAATACGGCTAAAAATACGATCGTCCAAATTGGAATTAAAGACGCATTTGTAACGGCGTATTACAATGGTACTCGCATTGATCCAGATAAAGCAAAAACCTTGATTAGTTCCAGACAAGCCCAATATACCAGCGATGCGAACACGAATGTGATGCCATCGCAAAATAATCAGACAAGTATTAAGTCGCAAAATAATAATTCAGTAAATAGTAATCCGCCAACAAATACGAATACAACAAATCCGCCAAATACTTCAAATACAAATGTTCCAGATAAAAATACGTTTGGAAATAAAATTGTTTTTAAAGTTCAAATTGGTGCGTACAAAAAACAAATTCCATTAGACATAGCAAATAAATTTTTAGCGCTTGGCGGAAATGGTGTGAATAGTTTTGTGGATGAAAACGGAATAACGATTTATACGACAGGAAGTTTTTCTACTTTTGATGATGCTGTTACTTTGAAAGATAAAATCGTGAAAGCTGGTATTACAGACGCTTTTGTGGTGGCTTTCAACAATGGAAAAAAAATAACATTGGACGAAGCTCAAAAGCTATTGCAATAAAAACAAAAAATGTACTTCAAAAAAATAATTTTTCTACTCCTTATTTTAAGCCTTCTTTTTCCGAGGCACATAAATGCGCAGGAAAATTTTTTTACGCCTTCGCCTACATTTAATCGCGGACGATTTACGGGAGTTGTTATTTCAGAAAGCTTGATTTACGCCGTAACTATGATTGGCTTGAGCCGTATTTGGTACAAGAAATATCCGCATTCTCCTTTTCATTTTTTTAACGATAATGGCGAGTGGCAACAAATGGATAAAATGGGTCATTTTACCACATCGTACAATGTGGGAAGATTAGGAATGGATGCTTTGCGTTGGAGTGGAGTAAGCAATCAACAATCTATTTGGTACGGCGGCAGCTTGGGTTTACTGTTTTTAGCGACGGTAGAAGTAGCAGACGGTTTTTCGAAAGAATGGGGATTTTCGATGGGAGATATGACAGCAAATACACTTGGTGCAACTTTGTTAATCGGGCAGCAATTGGCTTGGAATGAGCAACGTGTTTCTATGCAATTTTCCTATCATGCCAGCATTTATTCGAGTTATCGTCCGGATGAATTAGGCAGTAATTTGTGGGAAAATTTAGTGAAAGATTACAACGGACAAACCTATTGGTTTGCTGCAAATATTTCTTCTTTTGTGAAAACTGGAACTAATTTTCCGAAATGGTTGGATATGGATTTTGGTTACGGAGCAGAAGGAATGACGGGCGGTATGAAAAATCCAGAGATGAAAGATTCGCTTGGAAATCCGATTGTTTTTAAGCGTTATCGGAAATTTTTTTTCGCGCCAGGCGCCGATTTTACTCGCTTACCAAATGTTTCACCTTTTGTTGAAACCATTTTTGAAACCACTGATTTTATAAAAATTCCAGCGCCAACATTGGAATTTACTCAGAAAAAAGTTTATTTTAAACCCTTGTATTTTTGAGATGAAAAAAGCACTGACCTATTTGTGGAATAAGCATTCCGAAATCTATAAAATATTTATTTTTTTAGCAACGCTTATATTGATTGTCTTTCTATTTCCGAAACAAGGAAAATTCAAATACGATATTTCTGGAATTCAAGGAAAACCTTGGCAGCACGAAAATTTAATTGCTCCGTTTAATTTCTCCATCCAAAAAACAAATCAAGAATTAACGGCAGAAAAAAACGAATTGCTCAAAAATTTCAAACCGTATTTTAAAGTAAACCATACCGTTTTAGAATCTGAAAAAAAAATTTTCAATACCCATTTTATAGAAAATTGGAAAAGTGTAAAAGGAAAAGATTTAACGCTGGATGATTTAGATACCATCGAACATTCAGCCGCAACAATTGCATATTTAAAAGGACTTGCCATTCTCGATTCTGTTTACAAAAAAGGTATTGTTCAGTTAAGCGATGTGTTGGATAATAAACCGCCGGATTTCAGCATTTTTGTAGTGGAAAACAATACGTCTTCCGAAAAAGAATTAGCGGATTTTTATACCGTACAAACGGCTTATAATTTTATGGAACAAGCTGTTTCTTCCGATGAAAAAGAGGATAAAAAAGTATTGCTTCCGGTATTGGAAAATTGTATCGCACAAAATACTTTTTACGACAAAGATATTTCTGACAAAGCCTTAAAAGAGCAATTGGAAAGCCTTTCGCCTTCGCACGAAGAAATTGTAAAAGATCAAAGTATCATCGGAAAAGGTGAAATTGTGGATGCGGATAAATACGAAATATTACACTCTTTAAAGACAGAATACGAAGGACAAACTAATAACAGCAGTAATTATTTTTTCATTTTGGGCGGACAAATAATTGTTGTCTCGATTTGTTTATCGGTTTTATTTTTCTTCATTTTTCTGTTTCGAAAAAATGTTTTTTCAGACAACTCTCAACTTACTTTTATTTTATTGATGACTGTCATATTTGTAATGATGGCAGTATTTTCAGCGCAATACGATGTCAGCATTTACATCCTTCCGTTTTGTATTTTACCGATTATGACGCGTGCTTTCTTTGATACGCGCGTGGCGCTTTTTACACATTTGGTCAACATCCTGATTTTATCTTTTCTCGCGCCCAATCGTTTCGAATTTATTTTCATCGAATTAGTGGTGGGGATGGTTGCGATTTTCAGTATTTTAAATTTGGGAAAACGTTCTCAGATATTTTATTCTGCTGGAATTATTTTCTTTATGTATTGCTTGGCTTTTATAGGAATTTCAATTGTGGAAGGCGATACAAGCGAAGCCGTAAATTGGCACAATTATATTTATTTTTTGCTGAGTGCCGGACTTACACTTTTTTCGTATCCGCTTATTTTTGTTTTTGAAAAAACATTTGGTTTTATTTCGGATGTTTCTTTGATGGAATTGTGCGATACTAATAATCCGCTGTTGCGCGAATTGGCATCGAAAGCACCCGGTACGTTTCAACATTCTTTGCAAGTGGCAAACCTTGCGGAAGAAGCCATTTTTAGTATTGGCGGAAATCCTCAATTAGTGCGTACAGGCGCGCTGTATCACGATATCGGAAAAATGGATATGCCTTTTTTCTTTATCGAAAATCAAAGTACAGGCGTAAATCCGCACGAAGAATTACCCAGCGAAGAAAGTGCATCTATCATTATAAGCCACGTTATTAGAGGCATTGAGAAGGCACGAAAACATAAAATTCCTGAAAAAATTATTGATTTTATTCGTACGCATCACGGAACAATGGTTACTGCTTTTTTCTTTAATACGTATAAAAAACAAGTGTTGGATGGCATGTTGGATGAAAATGATTTCCGTTATCCAGGACCAATTCCGTATTCGAAAGAAACTGCTGTACTAATGATGGCAGACTCTGTAGAAGCAGCTTCTCGAAGTTTGAAATCTTTTGAAGAGGAAACCATTGAAGCTTTAATTGATAAAATTATCAACGGACAAATGGAGCAAAAACAATTTGACAATGCGGATATTACTTTCAAAGATATTACAACTGTTAAAAAAATTCTGAAACGTAAATTGGTCAATATTTACCACGTGCGGATGGAGTATCCGAAAAATTAATTTTTCAATGAGTAGATTCTGAATTGTTTTGAAATGATATTTTCCAACTAACGTAAAACCATTGTTAGCGATTGTGTTTATTGTTCGTCAAAGAAATCTTCGTCTAATTTTTTTACTTCGTAAGTTGCTTTAATTTGAATTCCTACATTAAATTCATGCATTAAATCAACTAATTTATTTCCGTCCAATAATATTATTTTATGATGCGCATTTTTTGCCTTTTCAATTGCTCCAACTAAGATTTACCCCAAGCAATTCTGTTGTTAACTAAATTTTCGCCGGATTTTGTTTTTTCTATTAATTGTTCTTCTGTTAGCTGCGAAAAATATTTTCCAATAACTAATTTTTGTAATTCTCTTGTGTGAATTGTTTCTTCATTACTCAATATTTCCAAAATTGGATTAAAGGTTTCGTGAAATTTAGGTATTTCTATATTCATTTTATAAATGTTTGTTCATTGTGCTTTTTTGGCAACATAACCACTATTACTCCGATTGCTGTACCCAAAATCACAATTTATTTCATAGCTCCTTATGAGTTTAATCTTATTAGCAATAATGTTCTAAGAAAATAAAGTTCCGAAGAGGCGAAATAATATTTCTCTTTGTACTCAATATTATTTCGCTCCCTCAGATCTAAAAATGGTTTAACGATTGCTTATTCATTATTACTATTTTGCTCCTATGGAGCAGAATAATAAGTCCTCCTTTGGAGATAATTTAGATGAGACTTTCCCTTACGCGCAGATTCCGTATCAAGTACAAAATGTCCCTTTTTTCAAGAAAAAAGAAATTAAAAAAATGATTTGAAAAATTATTTTTTTGAGGACTCTTTTTTTAATTTTCAAATCAATACTAAATCGCTTTTATCAAAAAATAATTTTTCTTCCCTTTTTGTATCAACAAGTATTTTCCATTCAATAAATTACTTGTATTTACTGATAGATTTAGGTCTTCCACTTTTAGTTTATTGAGCGAAACGCCTCCTCCTAAAATCATTTTTTTTGCTTCACCTTTAGAGGGGAAAATAATATTTTTATCCGAAACCAAATCAATAATATTGATTCCTTTTTCTAATTCTGTTTTTGAAACTTCTACTTGCGGAACACCTTCGAAAATAGTTAAAAAATCATTTTCCGAAAGTTCCTGAAGCGATTCTGTTGTGCCTTTTCCGAATAAAATTTCAGACGCTTCTTCAGCCGCTAAATAATCTGCTTCGGAATGTACGCGCAAAGTAATATCTTTCGCCAATGCTTTTTGCAACAGTCGCAGATGCGGTGCTTGCGCATGTTCTAACTCCATCGCTTCTATTTCTTGTTTCGAGAAAAGCGTAAAAATGCGGACGTAATTTTTCGCATCGTCATCAGTTGTATTCAACCAAAATTGGTAAAATTGGTACGGAGAAGTCTTTTTCGGATCTAACCAAATATTTCCACTTTCTGTTTTTCCGAATTTTGTTCCATCTGCTTTTTTAATTAATGGCGTTGTAAGTGCAAAAGCTGTTCCTGCCGACTTTCTGCGAATCAATTCCGTTCCAGTAACAATATTTCCCCATTGGTCGGAGCCGCCCATTTGCAGTTTCACATTTTTATTTTTCCAGAGATAATAAAAATCAAATCCTTGCACTAATTGGTAACTAAATTCGGTAAAAGACATTCCGTTTTCCAAACGATTTTTCACAGAATCCTTCGACATCATGTAATTTACAGTGATGTGTTTTCCGGTATCGCGAATAAATTCTAAAAAAGAAATATTTTTAAACCAGTCGTAATTATTAACTATTTCAGCCGAATTTTCTCCACAATTAAAATCTAAAAACTGACTGAGTTGTTTTTTTTGGCAATCCAAATTATGTTGTAAAGTGTTTTCATCCAACAAATTTCTTTCTTGCGATTTTCCCGATGGATCGCCTACCATTCCGGTAGCTCCGCCAACCAACACAATGGGTTTATGTCCGCATTTTTGGAAATGCAACAGTGTCATAATTTGCACCATATTTCCAACGCCCAAGGAATCAGCCGTTGGATCAAAACCTATATAGCCCGACACGATTTCTTTGTTTAAAATTTCTTCTGTTCCAGGCATTACATCGTGCAACATGCCACGCCATTTCAGTTCTTCTATAAAATTTTTGTTCACGTTCTATTTTTTGAGTCTTCGAAAAATTATTTTTTTGAGCGATGAAAATTTACAATTCTTTTCGTAGTCGCGCTACTGGAATATCTAATTGTTCTCGATATTTAGCAATGGTTCTACGCGCAATGTTGTATCCTTTTTCTTTCAATATTTTGGCAAGCGCATCGTCTGTAATCGGCTTTTTCTTGTTCTCTTCGCCTACACAATTCGAAAGAATTTTTTTCACTTCGCGTGTCGAAACTTCTTCGCCACTATCGGTAGAAAGCGATTCGGAGAAAAAAGATTTTATCAAAAAAGTACCAAAATGTGTTTGCACATATTTACTGTTCGCCACACGCGAAATGGTAGAAATATCCAAACCTACTTTTTCCGCAATGTCTTTTAAAATCATTGGGCGAAGTTTCGTTTCGTCGCCTTCTAAAAAATAGTCATGTTGATATTCCATAATCGCCTGCATCGTAATCAGCAAGGTTTCCTGACGTTGCTGAATGGCATCCATAAACCATTTGGCATCATCAATTTTTTGTTTCACAAAAAGTGCAGCTTGTTTTTTCGCGCGATCTTCCTTGTTCTTCGTGTACGTAGCCAACATCGCTTGATAATCTTTGCTCACACGTAAGGCAGGCGCATTACGAGAATTAAGCGAAATTTCTAATTCTCCTTCGTTGTTCGAAATCGTAAAATCAGGTGTAATTTGTTGAAATGTTTTTTCCGTATCTGCCGCAGAACTACCGGGTTTTGGGTTGAGTTTTAAAATTTCGTGAATCACATTTTTCAACACATCCGGATTGACATTTAATTTTTTTTCTATTTTATCGTAATGCTTTTTAGAAAATTCATCCATCATATCTTGCACCACTTTTATCGCCATCTCCACAATTTCTGTTTTCGGATGTTTGCGTTGCAACTGAATAAGAAGACATTCCTGTAAAGTTCGCGCGCCTACTCCTGCGGGATCAAATTCCTGAATTGTTCTTAAAAGTGAAAGTAATTCAGCTTCTGTTGTGTGAATGTTTTGAGAAAAAGCGATGTCATCCACTACTGAATTCAAATCTCTACGTAAATAGCCATCATCATCAATATTTCCGATTAAATATTCTGCAATTTGATGTTGTTTATCATTCAAGGCGCACATTCCCAACTGACTTTCCAACACATCGTGAAAACCAACGCCCGAAGCAAAAGGAACTTCTTTGCGATCGTCATCTGGTCCAGTATTTTTTACTTGTAATTTATACAGCGCGCCGTCATCATCGTCCATGTAATCGCTCATCGCGAAATCATCGCGCTCGTGGTCTTCATCGTGGGTTCCTTCATCAAAAGATTCATCTTGAAGCTCATCTGCGTCAGCATCGTTTTCGTCAGAACCTTCTTCCAGCGCAGGATTCGTTTCTATTTCTTCTTTTATTCTTTCTTCCAAAGCCACGGTTGGCAATTGCAACATTTTCATCAACTGAATTTGTTGTGGTGAAAGTTTTTGAAGAAGCTTTTGTTGTAATCTCTGATTTAACATTTTCTGTAAAATTAAAATTCAGCGTTTTGCGGAGTTCGCGGAAACGGAATCACATCGCGCACATTTGTCATACCAGTAATAAACATCACCAAACGTTCAAATCCGAGTCCGAAGCCGCTGTGTTCGCAGGTTCCAAATTTTCGTGTTTCTAAATACCACCACAAATGTTCTTCTTTTATTCCCATTTCCGTAACGCGTGAAATTAATTTTTCGTAATTTTCTTCGCGCTGTGATCCACCAATAATTTCTCCGATATACGGAAACAAAACATCCATTGCACGCACCGTTTTTCCGTCGTCATTTTGTTTCATGTAAAATGCTTTGATGTGTTTCGGATAATCCGAAAGAATAACAGGTGAAGCGAAATGATCCACCAAATAATTTTCGTGTTCCTTTTGCAAATCCGTTCCCCACTCGACTTTAAATTCAAATTTCTTTTCTGATTTCTGAAGGATTTCGACTGCTTCGGTATAAGACAATCGCTGAAAAGGCTTTACAGTAACAGATTTTAAACGATTCAATAATTCTTTGTCGTACATTGTATTTAAGAATTCCAAATCATCTTTGCAATGTTCCAAGGCGTAACGCACTAAATATTTCAGCATTTCTTCGGCTAAATCCATGTTATCATGAATATCGCAAAAAGCCATTTCTGGTTCAATCATCCAGAATTCCGCCAAATGGCGCGGTGTGTTTGAATTTTCTGCACGAAATGTAGGACCAAAAGTATAAACAGAACCCAAAGCCAATGCGCCCAATTCTGCTTCCAACTGACCGGAAACAGTGAGGTTGGTTTCTTTTCCGAAAAAATCTTTTTTGTAATTGATGGTTCCGTCTGGATTTTTTTCTGGATTTGCCAAATCAAAATTGGTAACGTGAAACATTTCTCCCGCGCCTTCTGCATCCGATCCTGTAATAATGGGCGCATGCAAATAGAAAAATCCTTTGTCGTTAAAAAATTTATGAATCGCGAAAGCCATTGCATGACGAATGCGCAAAACGGCTCCAAACGTATTGGTACGCGGACGCAAATGTGCTATTTCGCGAAGAAATTCGAGTGTGTGTCCTTTTTTCTGTAAGGGAAAAGTTTCCGCATCGGCAATGCCATACACTTCTATTTTCGTTGCTTGAATTTCCACGGCTTGTCCTTGTCCTTGTGATTGCACAAGTGTTCCTACTACGCCAATACACGCTCCGGTAGAAATATTTTTTAATGCTTCTTCACCGAAATTTGCAATCTCTACCACCACTTGTATGGAATGAATCACGGAGCCATCGTTGAGCGCAATAAACGCTACATTTTTATTTCCGCGCTTGGTGCGTACCCAACCTTTTGCTATTACTTCTTTTCCGTAATCTGCTGATTTCAGCAAATCAATCACCTTTGTTCTTTTAAGTGTCATAATTATTTTGATAAAAATCCGAATACAAAAAAACGAAATTTATACCGTTCGGCAAGGTTTTGTTAGAATATAATTGGAGAAAGAAAAAGATGTTTGAAAAATTATTTTTTTGAAGGTGAATTTTCGTGTTGATTTTAGGGCTTTGAAAAATTATTTTTTAAATTACTTCTTTAAAATCAAAGGTATTTTAACAGTATCATCCCAAAAATTTACTTTATAAGTATATCCATAATCAACTGGAAATACCCAATAATCAAGAGCCTTTGGATTATAAATACCATAAAGAATATCTTGTATTTTATTTCCGCGCATCAAAATGTAACGGTAGAATTTTTTTTCAAAAACTATAACAAATACATCTTTTAATGAATAGTAATACGAATTGGTTGGACTGGACGAATAACGACTATAAGAAGCGACATGAGGATATTTTATTTCTGCTGTTTTGTAATTCAATACAATATATTTATTCTTTTTTACACTATCACTTAATTCTTTTATCAAGTTATTTTCTGTTCTTATATCTACTTTCTGTTGTTGATAAATATCAGATGTATCACTTTCACTAAAAGCTAAATATTTACTATAAAGAAGCGCAAGTACTTTTGGATAATAATATTTAAACCGAACACTATCTGGATTGTAATTTGTTTTTAGTGCATTTAAAAATGAATTAATAATTGCGATTCTTTTTTTATCATCTACAACTTTGTTCTCATTTAAAAAATCTTTTTTGCTAATTAATTTTCCATTTACGTAGTTGCTTTCCTCTATCAATTTACCATCTGTGTTGTAAGTTTTTACCAAACCTTGTTGCTGTCCAGATTTATAATAGCCCACTTCTGCCTCTTTGTGATTAGAAAAATATTGAATATATTTTCCAGTAACAGCACCATTTTTATCGTAATGATATATTCCCGAAGTATCTTTTGGATAATCAAAATAAGTTACTGTCAATCCATATCGTCTTCCGTTTTTGTAAGTATAACTTGTTTTCACTTTATCAGTGTTGTCCCCACCATAAAAATATTCCATATCGGAATAGCTTAACAAAATACCATTGCCATTTTTGAATGTTCCTATATTTAAAGGAACTCCTTTAGTATCGTTACAAACCAATCGGTTTATCAGTAAATGATTTTTTAAAGAATCTTTCAATAACAATTGCCCATTTGCGCACCAATATTTTTTCACTTCAATTCCATTTGGCTCAGTAATTATTTCTTTCCTTTTTTGATGATTATTATACCAATCTACTTCTGTTTTAGTAGAATCTTTTCCATAAGAAGTATAATGCAATTGTTTATTTTGGGCTTTGCTAATTTGTGCAAAAGCAAAAATCAGAATTAGAAAAAATAGAAATTTTATTTTTCGTTTCATGCAATGTATTATTACAATAATTTGCGGTTCGATAAAAATACAATATTAAAAATGCGTTTCAAAAAATTATTTTTTTCGAGCATTAAAAAACCCGCGAAATTTTTCGCGGGTTTTTTAAAATAAAAATTTTATAAAATTATTGTGTCAAAGATTGTTGTTCTTTTTCTTGTTCTTTTTTATCGAAATATACTTTTTCTAAATCGCGGTATTCCATCGCATTGATGTCGAAATTTTTCACATATTTTTGAACCAAACGATAATTTTCTTCATAAAAAATTGGCATGTAAGCCGCATCGTCTATGCCCACTTGGTCGGCATCTTTATACAATTCAAAACGTTTGGTATCATCGGTTTCGCGCAAAGCCATGGAAAACAAAGAATCGAATTTGGCACTTTTATAACGCACAGAATTGATGTACGATTTTTCAGAAAGTGTTTTCGGAACATAAGGTCCGTAAAGCAAGGAAAGAAATGTTTCTGGATCGGGATAATCGGCAATCCAGCCCGTTCTCCAAAAAGTTGCTTTGCCCGTTTCCAATGCTTCTAAATGTTGCGCAAAAGGCATCACATTTATTTCTATATCTACATTCAAATTTTCTTTCAGCATCTTTTGGATGACTTCGGCAATCTGAATGTTTCTATCTCCTCCTCCACTGTTGGTTTGCAAGGTAATTTTCGGAAATCCTTTCCCGTTTGGATATCCTGCATCGGCAAGTAATTTTTGTGCCTTATTGACATCAAAATCATAGCCTTTTATGTCTTTGTAATCATAATTACTGAAGGAAGGTGGAACAATTCCGTAAAAGCCCGGAATGCCTTCTCCTTGCAGCGTAAACTTCACAATTTTTTCACGATCAATTGCGTAATTAAAGGCTTGGCGTACTTTTTTATTTTCGAAAGGAACAGTTTGATTTTGAAAACCGTAATAAAAAATACTCATCGCCGGTTCTACTTGCAAATTGAAATTGTTGACTTTTTTAGCATTTTGTACTTCGCCCACTATATCATCTATAAATTCGGTAGGAAGTTGAAAAACCATTTCTAAATGATCTTGCTTGAACTCGAGCAATTCCGATTTCTTTTCCTTGATAAAGCTCACTTTAACGGCATCTAAATACGGAAGTTGGTTCCCAAATTCGTCCACGTCCCAATATTTTGGATTGCGGGTTAAAATAACGGCATCGCCTTCTTTCATTTCTTTTACTTGAAAAGGTCCAGTACCAACGCATTTTGAACGCATATCAATTCCATATTTATCAATTGCTTCTTTTGGATACAGCCAACAGCCTGGCATCGTAAGTATGTTAAGAAAGCCCGCGAAAGGATATTTTAACGTAATTTGAATGGTGTAATCATCAATCACTTTTACTCCTGAAACGCCTCCAACCAAAGGCTTTTTATCAATAGTAGATTGATAATACTCATTAGCACCTTCTACGCGATCCTTAAAAGTAGCTTGGTATTGTTGGTTTTGCGGACTAACAGCACACAATTGATCAAAACAATATTTGAAATCTTTTGCAGTTACGGCTCTCCCTTTTCCGTCCGGAAAGCAAGCGTCATCTTGAAAATAAACATTTTTACGAAGGTAAAAAGTCCACGTTTTTGCATCTGGACTTTTATCCCATTTTTGAGCGATACAAGGTATTACTGTTAAATCGCTTTGCGAAAGTTTTACCAATCCTTCGTAAATTTGAGATGTAATGTGAAAACTGGTAATTTCCGTAACATTCAAAGGAAAAAGGCTCCTAAAATCTTCTACTTCATTCATCCGAAAAACGCCACCATAAGATACATTGCCTTTTGCGACGCGATTGTCTGTGTTATCATTGTGATTTCCGCCACATGAGCTCAAGAAACCCAATACAAGTAGGGTGTAAAAAATTTTCTTCATATATTCTTCGATGAATTAAAGCTAAAGTCAACTACATTACAAATGTAATGATTAAATTTAGAAATGATACTTTTTTTAAAGAAAAGTAAAAAAGCGTTCAAAAAATTATTTTTTTGAACTAAAAATCCAGTTCCACTAAAATCGGACAATGATCGGAATGTTTAGCTTGCGGAAAAATAACGGCACGTTTTAGTTTTGCTTCCAAGGGACTGCTCACCAAATGATAATCGATGCGCCAACCTAAGTTTTTTGCGCGCGAATTGGCGCGAAAACTCCACCAAGTATAATTGTGTGGCTCTGCATTAAAATGTCGGAATGTATCCACAAAACCACTTTTCATAAAACCGTCAATCCACGATCTTTCTTCCGGCAAAAAGCCCGAAGAATTGGCGTTACTCACCGGATTGTGAATGTCGATGGGTTTATGGCAAATATTATAATCGCCTGAAATAACCAGGTTTGGGAATTTTTTTTTCAAACCGTCAATGTATTTTTGAAAATCTTTGAGCCACTCCATTTTAAATGCTTGACGCTCCTCTCCGCTGGAGCCCGAAGGCATGTAAACGCTCATTACCGAAAAATTTTCGAAATCGGCGCGTAAAACTCTTCCTTCCGCATCGTATTTTTCGATGCCACAACCGTATTCTACGTGTTTGGGTTTTTGTTTCGATAAAATGGCAACACCGCTGTAACCCTTTTTCTGAGCGGGATACCAATAATGATGATAGCCTGCATTTTCGAAAAGCGTGAGATCTAATTGTTCTGGATTTGCTTTTATTTCCTGCAAACAAACAATGTCTGGATCGGTTGCTTTTAGCCAATCCATCCAACCTTTGCTAAGTGCCGATCGAATACCATTTACATTATAGGATATAATTTTTTTCATTTTTTTACGTATTGTATAATTGTCAAAAGTATAAATTAAACTAAAAATCAATAAATTCGACTTGTGAAAATTTTTTTTTCGATTTTCCTTGTTTCTATTTTAGCTTCGCCTTGCACTGTTTTCGCGCAAAGCGGAAGCAATATACACACCAAATTTATTTTCTTATCTGAAAAAGATACCGTAAAAATAGATTCGTTGAGCATTATTCCGGGCTCTTTGAAAATTAATTTTTCGGACACCGTAAAAATGGATTCTGCTTTTTATCGCATAGATTATGTGAATGCCTTACTTATTTTTGATCTAAAAAAAATACCTCAAAAACAGGTTGCCGGAAAAAAGGTTTTTCTCTCCTATCGTGTCTTTCCATACTTATTTTCACAATCGCGGCAGCATAAAAATGTCGATAAAATTCGTCCAGATATTTTTGGAAACTACAATCCTTTTGAATACGATGTGGACAAAACAACCGACACAGATCCCTTTAAAACGACAGGGTTAAACAAAAGCGGCAGTATTTCCAGAGGTATTACTATGGGCAATACGCAAGATGTTTCTGTCAATTCGAATTTGAATTTGCAGCTTTCCGGACATTTGACTAATAATATTGATATTTTAATGGCGGCTACGGATAATAATATTCCAATCCAGCCCGATGGAAATACGCAGCAATTGCAGCAGTTCGATAGAGTTTTTATTCAATTAACAGATAAACGTTCCAAATTAATTGCGGGCGATTTTTTACTTACGCGACCCAACAGTTATTTTATGGTTTTTGATAAAAAAGCCTCTGGCTTGAGCTTTTCCACACTGTTCCCGATTTCGTCCACTAAAAAAGATACCTCAAAAGTGATGAAGACAACTTTCAGCGCTGCTATTTCTAAAGGAAAATTTTCGCGCAATGAAATTATTGGAATTGATGGAAACCAAGGACCGTATCGCTTAAATGGCGCAGAAAACGAATTGTATGTCATCGTTTTATCTGGAACAGAACAAATTTATATTGACGGGCAACTGATGGTGCGCGGGCAAGACAACGATTACGTAATTAATTATAATACTGCCGAAGTTACGTTTACACCGAAACACATTATCACAAAAGATACGCGGATTGTGGCGCAATTCCAATATTCCGACCAAAATTACGTACGCTCACTCGTTCATTTTGGAGACGAATACGATACCAAAAAATTGAAACTGCGTTTTAATGCCTATTCGGAACAAGATAGTAAAAGTCAACCGCTGCAACAACAACTTACACAACAACAAAAACAATTAATAGCAAGCGTTGGAGATAGCATTCAGCAAGCTATAACGCCGAGTGTCGACAGTGTTGCTTTTAATAATTCGGAAGTATTATATGCCAAAAAAGACACGATTGTTAATTTTATTACATATCCGATTTATGCCTATTCTATTGATTCTACGAAAGCCCATTTTCAACTAAGTTTCGGGCTAGTAGGACAAGGAAAAGGAAATTACAATCCGATAAATTCAAGTGCCAACGGAAAAGTCTTTCAGTGGATTACTCCTATAAGTGGCGTACCGCAAGGCGCTTACGAACCAGTTGCTTTACTCGTTACGCCTAAAAAGAAACAAATGCTGACACTCGGCGCCGATTACTTGCTTTCGAAATACAGTAATGTAACAGTAGAAACAGCTTTGAGCAATAACGATGTCAATACTTTTTCGACTATCGGCAAGCAAAACGATGTAGGCTACGGCTTGAAAATGAAACTCAATAATGTAATTCCGTTGAGCAGCGACAGTATGGAGCGAAAGAAAATGGATTTCTGGAATTTTATTTCTTCTATAGATTATGAAGCCGTTCAGAAAAATTTTGCACCGATTGAAACGTATCGAAGCACCGAATTTGATCGCGATTGGAACCGTAGCAATTCAACCATTTACAACAACCAAAATATTTTTGGCGCCAACCTCGGCTTATCTAATCAAACCAAAGGAATGATCAATTATACGTTTAATACTTTTTATGAAGGCAACGATTACAATGCTTTGAAAAATGGCTTGTCTGGAAACTATAAAGATAAAAATTTCATGCTTAATTTCAACGGAAGTTATCTCAATACAAAAACATTAGTGGATAAAACTGATTTTTTACGGCACTATATTTCCGCCTCTCAAAAAATTATTTTTTTGATAATAGGTTTGAAAGAAGCTTCCGAAGTGAATCATTTTATCAATAAGAATTCGGACAGTTTACAAGCAAACAGTTATCAGTTTTTTCAACAAGAAGCTTTTATCAGCAATGCAGATACAGTAAAAAACAAATGTGCCTTCGATTATTTACAACGCACTGATTATGCAGAAAAAAACAATGGCTTGCAAAAAGCCGATTTTGCTCGAAATTTTTCATTCAATTTTAATTTTTTGAAGAATAGTAATAGCTTGTTCAAAGCCACTATTACCTATCGTCAATTACAAATTTTGGACACCACCATTTCGCTGCAAAAGCCGGATAACTCTGTATTGGGAAGAATTGAATACAATTTTCGAGCATTTAAAGGTACACTTACCTCCAACTCTTTTTATCAAATCGGATCTGGTTTACAAGCCAAACAACAATACACATATATTCAAGTTCCACCAGGACAAGGCGTTTACACTTGGGTAGATTATAATGGCGACGGCATCAAGGAATTAAACGAGTTTCCGATTGCGGCTTTTCCAGATCAAGCAGATTATATCCGCGTTTATACGCCCACCAATCAATACATAAAAACGTATACCGACCAGTTTAGTGAACAACTTAACCTGCGACCCGCAGCTATTTGGGCAAATAAAACGGGCTTCAAAAAAATAATTTCTCACTTCTCCGATCAAACAGCGTATCGCACCGACAAGCAAACAACCAATAGCAATTTAATTACGGCGTACAATCCTTTTATGCAAAGCACATTGGATACCAGTTTGGTTTCGCTCAACTCTTCTTTTCGGAACACCATTTTTTTTAATCCCTTAGATCCCGTTTTCGGGATAGATGCCGGTTGGCAAAACATCAGCAATAAATCATTGCTTACTTATGGATTGGATGCGCGCGTAAATACTTACAAAGAAGTAAACTTGCGTTGGAATCTTTCTCAAAAATGGACCTTCACAAGCAATTATCAAGACGGAGTGAAACTCAGTAATTCGCAATACTTTATTGCCAATAATTACAACATCCGTTATTATCAGGCAACGCCGAAAGTTAGCTATCAACCCGGAAGTGTTTTCCGCCTCAGCTTTGCATTTAAATATACCGACAAACAAAATAGTGTGGGCGATGGCGGACAAAATGCCATCGAACAAGATTATACGACCGAACTAAAATACAATGTGCTTTCCACCGGGAGTTTTAATTTGAAAGCAGATTATGTGAACATTAATTATAACGGATTGGCAAATACAGCTCTCGCTTTCGAAATGTTGGACGGCTTACGAAACGGAAATAATTTTACTTGGGGTATTTCGTACCAACGCAATCTTTCCAATAACATGCAATTAAGCATTACTTACGACGGACGGAAATCGGAAGGCGTTAATATTGTAAACACCGGAGGCGCACAAGTAAGAGCCTTTTTTTAAATGAGTTGTACCGCAAAGAATATTTTTTTGATTGATAGATTTTTAAATCTATTTTAGCTGTTTGAAATATAATTTTCAAACCTATCTATTGAAGGCAAAAAACTTATTTGTAAGCGCAGCTTATAAGTTTAATCAGTTACGAAGTGCAACGCACAAAGCCAATGCTTCATCTTCGCGCCTACGAGGGGATTGGCGGCTAATATGAAAGGCTAAAAAAGATGAGTAAAAAAGTTCGAAATCTTATTATTGCCACGCTTGTATCATTCGCTATTCTACTATTTCGGACACCATGTTTACTATTTTTGATAATTTGTTCATTTACGAGGTATTCTTTTGAAGAAGATCTTTCATTTTGATGCTCTATATAAGCACCTGTTTTAGTATAAAAGAGCCCTTTTTAGAGCAGAAAGTTAAGAGTGTTGGTTTGATCTTTCCTGAATAACTGATATTCAGCGAAAATACTTATCGAACCGCAAAACCTAATGAAATAATAGAACTAATTGTACTGTTGGTAAGAATTTTAAAAAACAATAAAAAAGGGAAATTCGCTATTTTTAGTGAATTTCCCTTTTTTGTAGCCCGTAGGGGAATCGAACCCCTGTTACCAGGATGAAAACCTGACGTCCTAACCCCTAGACGAACGGGCCATTTTTTAAAATGGAGCGCAAATGTATGTTATTTTTTCTCTTTCTACAAAAAAAAGAGGGAATAAGTAAAATCAGAAAAAATATTTGTGTACGCACTTGCAAAAATTTGCATTAATCAATCTGATCGTTGTCTGCCTGAAAGCGGAAACCCAGCCGTTTTCCAGTTTTAATTTGTAAATTATCGGTTACTTCTTGCATTTCAGAAACACTGACTTCTTTTACCGTATCAAAAGGCGGCGTCAATAAATCAAAACTTAAGCAATACAAAATAGCGGATTCTAATATATTTTCAAGCTTAGTGGAATCAATTGTTTCGTTTACAAAATCATTGTATAAAAAGCCTAATTGCCTTTTGCCTTCTACAAAATAATGAGAATCTTTGTTGATAAAAATACGTCCAATCATGTATCCAACATCGCTGGTGCGATTGTATTTAAAGGAATCTGATAAGAAATTGTAAATGTTTATGATGCCACAATACGAACGGGATGCATCGTCTTTCAAGTAGGATGTTTTCCACAAAGCGTGGCTTTTATCGAATTCGAAAATATTGGTGTGCATGTAAAAAATGAGAATGTCATCTGCTACGGCAAGTTCGAATTCGAGTGGACCTTTATCCTTGTAAACAACAGAAATTTTAATATTCGAAGAATCCATTTTCCCATTCAAATCGTTTGCCGTTTTTTTAGCAATTTTTTTCAAATCTTCAAAAGCCGCATTCCTGTTTTCGGCTATTTTTAAATTCATTCCTCCTTTTTCTTTCAGCGTTTTGAGGATGAGTTCGTGCGGATTTTCTTTTTGTGCCATGATAAATGAGGTCTAACAAATATATTATTAATTAATATGCTTTGGCAAACATGACGCGTTGCACGGAAGGCTTTCCCGTTAAAATACACGTTCCGTTTTCTTTTTTATTGTTCAAGGGAATACAGCGAATCGTAGCTTTTGTTTCGTCTTTTATTTTTTGCTCTGTTTCCGATGTTCCATCCCAATGTGCCATTACAAATCCGCCTTTTTCGTTGATTACTTTTTTAAATTCTTCGTAGGAATTTACTTCCACCGTCATTTTTTCTTTGAAATTTTTTGCCTTCTCAAAAAGATTTTTTTGAATCTCTTCTAATAAAGCTGGAATTTTTGTTTCGATTTCATCCAGACGAATGGTTTCTTTTGTTTTCGTGTCTCTACGGGCAATTTCAGCTGTTTTGTTTTCCATATCTCTTGCGCCAATGGCAATTCTGATTGGAATGCCTTTCATTTCATATTCAGCAAATTTCCAGCCAGGTCTCTGCGTATCGCGATCATCATACTTTACAGAAACACCTTTTTCTTCCAAGGATCTTTTAATTTTCAAAACTGTTTCAGAAATGGCTTGAAGTTGTTCTTCGCCTTTGTAAATAGGAACAATAACTACTTGTATCGGCGCTAATTTTGGAGGAATTACCAAGCCTTGATCATCCGAATGCGCCATAATTAATGCCCCCATCAATCGCGTGGAAACGCCCCAAGATGTTGCCCAAACGTAATCCAGTATACCTTCTTTATTTGTAAATTTTACATCGAATGCTTTCGCGAAATTTTGTCCAAGAAAATGAGAAGTACCCGCTTGCAATGCTTTTCCATCTTGCATCAACGCTTCAATGCAATAGGTTTCAATCGCACCTGCAAAACGTTCATTTTCTGTTTTCACTCCTTTTACAACAGGTAAAGCCATCCAATTTTCAGCAAAATCAGCATACACATCCAACATTTGTTCCGCTTCTTTCACTGCTTCCGCAGAAGTAGCATGCGCTGTGTGGCCTTCCTGCCAAAGGAATTCGGTTGTACGTAAAAATAATCGTGTTCGCATTTCCCAGCGTACTACGTTTGCCCATTGATTAATAAGTAAAGGTAAATCACGATACGATTGAATCCAACCTCTGTACGTATCCCAAATAATGGTTTCTGAAGTAGGCCGAACAATTAATTCTTCTTCTAATTTGGCATCTTCATCCACAATGATTCCAGAACCATTGGGTGCATTTTTTAAACGATAATGCGTTACAACAGCACATTCTTTCGCAAAACCTGCTACGTGGCTGGCTTCTTTACTAAAATAAGATTTCGGAATAAAGAGCGGAAAATAGGCATTGGAATGTCCAGTATCTTTAAACTTTTTATCCAATACGGCTTGCATTTTTTCCCAAATAGCATAACCGTGAGGTTTTATAACCATGCAACCTTTAACAGCTGAATGTTGTGCTAAATCAGCCTTTTCAACCAAATCGTTGTACCATTGCGAATAATTTTCTTCTCGGTTCATAAATTCTTTTTTCTCTATTTTAGATTTGTGGTATAATATTTGTAATTTTAAATTTCAAATTTATTTTTTCATCCCAAAAAATGAATGACAAAAATAGAAAATAAAAAATTAAACCTTTACATCGTTTTAGTATCTAAATAATAAATCGGAGGACATCATGAAAACAATCGTAAAAATAGTTGCAGCAGGAAGTCTACTTTTCGCAGGCAGTTGCATCGCCCCTCAAGGGTTGAGTCAAAGTCGTAACAACTCATCTACTTCAGATGATGTCTATTATACTCCTTCCAACGATGCAAATACTTCGGCGCAAAATAACACCACGCCTCCACAGAATTCGAATAATTCGCAACAAAATAATCCGTCGAACAACGGTGATGCGACTAATCAGAATCAAAATAATCAGTCGAATAATGGCTATGCGACTAATCAGAATCAAAATAATAATTATCAATCGAATCAAAATAATTCCGGAGATAGCTCGAATTATTACAACAACAACAATCAGCAAGCGAATAACGGAAATTACAATGACGACGATGCTTACGCAAATGACGACAACTACGATCCGAGCGATTACAATGATTATGAATATTCTGCCAGAATCCGCCGTTTTGACAATCCTTCCGATTTAGGTTATTACGATGATTATTATACCAATACCTATTGGTACAACTATAATCCATATCAATTTGGAATGAGCATTTACATGGGATCTCCTTGGTGGGGACCTGCTTACTATGGCTATTCTTATTTCCCTGGTTATTATGGAGGTTTTACATACGGTTTTGGTTACAATCCATGGAATTATTATGGAGGAGGCTATGGTTATGGTTATGGTTGGGGTGGTGGTTATGGCTATAACAATGGCTGGGCTGGTTGCAACAGTAGTTATTATTACAACAGCTACGACAATAACAGTTATTACTACGGACCGAGATTTTCAAATTCCTCAAACAGTAGAATAACAACTCATCCGAACAATGTTTCGAATACTACTTTTGCACAACGTTATCAAAGTGCTGTAAATGGAAGTATGGGGCATAATAATCCGGAACTCTTTGTTTCTCACTCTAATGTGACAAATTTAACTGCTTCATCGGAAAAAATGTCACAACCTGTGCATGTGGCAGCATCTTATGATAGAGTAAATAACTTATCGAAGACTACTAAAAACCAATCGGTACAACGGATAAATACAACAGCTCCACATCTTTCAAATACTGCAGTAAATTCAAATCGTCAAAATACTCAGCCAGCACATTATAACAACAATTCTCAACAAGCGCCTCAATACCATAATAACAACCAAAATAACCGTCAGCAACGTTATAATGGAAACCAAAATAATAATTATCGTTATAACGGATCGGGTCAGCATTACAACACAGCTCCTAGGAGCAATTCCTACAACCGCTCCTACTACAATGGTGGTGGTCATAGCTCTAACGGCGGTGGCGGAAATCACGCTTCTTATGGAGGTGGTGGTCATGCTTCTTATGGCGGTGGCGGTGGACATGCTTCCTACAGTGGCGGCGGCGGAGGCGGACATTCATCCGGTGGCGGCGGTCATGCGAGCAGTGGAAGACGCTAAATAAACAGTAAAAAATAATTGTATGAAAAAGATAATTTTTATAATTGGAGTGGGGTGTGCTATGTCCATATCCTCCTTCGCACAAAATGATTTAGATGTTTTGCGCTATTCTCAAACTACTTTTGGTGGAACAGCCAGATATTCCAGTATGGGAGGTGCTTTTGGAGCCTTGGGGGCAGATTTCTCCTCTTTGAGTGAGAATCCAGCAGGGATTGCACTTTTTCGACAAACGGAAATTTCTTTTACGCCTTCCCTTTTCAATCAAACAACGGATGCTACTTACAACGGAAATTCGACCAGCGATAACAAATACAATTTCAATTTTGGAAATGCTGGAATAGTTGCTACGTATAAAAATCATCGTGGCGAAGAGAATGGAAATAAAAATCGCTGGGTAAGTTTTAATTTTGGTTTCGGTTATAACCGACAAAATAATTTTAACAACAGCATTGATATTAAAGGAACAAATAATAGCAGTTCTCAATTAGATGATTTTGTGGCAGGTGCTAACGGAACATCGTACGCCAATTTGAATCCTTTTTCAGCTGGCTTAGCTTTTAATATTGGTTTAATTGATACCGTACCTGGCAATCAGGCACAATATCAAAACAGCAGCATTCCTAAAGGAACTCCCATCACCCAAGAAAAAGCCATTGTAACTTCTGGTTCTATGGGCGAAACTGTAATTAGTTTTGGTGGAAATTATGGTAATAAACTTTTTGTAGGTGGTACTGTAGGAATTGATCGAATTCATTACGATGAGTCTTCTGTCTATACAGAAACGATTCTTAATCAGAGTTTAACTCATTTATCCAATTACTCTTATTCTGACAATGTCAGTACGGAAGGAACTGGTATTAATTTAAAGTTCGGATTGATTTATCGGCTCAACGATTTTATCCGAATTGGCGGATCATTTCATACGCCTACTTTGTACAACATGACCGATGTCTATTCCAATTCTATAACTGCTGTGGATGACAAAGGAATTCAATACAACAGCCAATCGCCGCAAGGAAATTATAATTATACATTAGCAACACCCATGCGTGCCACAGGAAGTATTGCTTTTATCATTGCTAAAAAGGGCTTGCTCAGTGCTGATTACGAGTTTGAAGATTATTCCACCGCCAGTTTAGGCTCTTCTACTCCTGGTACATTTACGGATGTAAATAATAGTATTCAAACCAAATATACCGCAGCAGGAAATATTCGCGTTGGAGCAGAATACCGCATTGTTCCTCCCATTAGTATTCGCGCAGGATATGCTTTGTACGGAAACCCTTTTAGTTCCAATCCCGAAAATGCTGGTATAAACGGACAAAAAACAAGCTATACAGCTGGTTTTGGTGTTCACAACAATAATTATTTTGTAGATTTTGCATACGTTTACAACACGTACAATCAAACGTATTATCTCTATAATCCAAGTTTGGTAAATCCAGCTCAAAATCACATGATCAACTCCAGTTTTATGGTTACAATTGTGTTTAGATATTAATTTTTGAATTCCTTTTGTAGGAAAATAAATTCTCGTGCTCGAAAAATTATTTTTTCGAGCACTTTTTTTTGCACCTTTTTTCATCTTTGAAAAATTATTTTTTTGAACGCCTAAAAAATTATTTTTCATTTAATAAAATCAAAGCAGATTCCGTACTTTTGCATTTATTACGAATACGATTTACGTGGCGATTGACAACGTTCTGCAACAATACATTTCTTCCGACAAAACTTTACAACTTACTGAAAAGTTAAAATCGGGCGGGGCGCAATATGTCTGTTTGAAAGGATTGATAGGTTCTTCCGCATCTTTTGTCGCTTCTGCCATTAGCAAAACCATTCCGCAAACGCATCTTTTTATTCTCACAGAAAAAGAAGAGGCGGCTTATTTTTTAAATGATTTAGAAAATAATACAGGCGGAAAAAATATTTTTTTCTTTCCTTCCTCTTACCGAAAAGCGTACGATCCGGAGCATACCGACAATGCGAATATTTCGCTTAGAGCGGAAGTGTTGAGTGCGATTTCAACCAAATCGAATACGCTTATTGTAACGTATCCGGAAGCATTAAATGAAAAGGTAGTTACTAAAAAACACCTCGAAAAAAACACACTTTCTTTACGAGTGGGAGAAAAAATTTCGATTGATTTTATCACGCAAGTGGTGTTGGAATATCATTTTAATCGTGTGGATTATGTAGCGGAACCGGGCGAATTTTCGGTACGTGGAGGTATTGTGGATATTTTTTCTTTTGCGAACGAACTTCCGTATCGTATCGAATTCTCGGGAAACAGCGTGGATTCTATTCGTAGTTTTGATGCAGCTACGCAACTTTCTGTTCAAACGGTTTCCTCTTGTAGCATTATTCCGAATTTGCAAATTAAAATAGCGCAAGAAAACAGACAAACATTTTTTGAATTTATTCCAGAAAATACCATTGTTTGGCTCAAAGACACCGCTTATGCAGCTGATAAAATAGAACAAGCTTTTGATGCAGCAGAAAAAATATACGAACAAAAAAAATCGCTCATTGAACAATTACAACCTTCTGAAATTTACAGCAGCAAAAAACTTTTTTTCGAGCAATTAGAAAATTTTAAAACAATCGAATTTGGATCGCATTTTTATTTTAATTCGGATATCGAAATTCAGTATAATATTGTTCCGCAAATTCCTTTTAATAAAAATTTTAATTTATTGTTGGATCATTTAAAAGGCAACATTGCAAAGGGTTTTCAAAATATTATTTTTTCAGACACTCCGAAACAACTAGAGCGCTTACATAAAATTTTTGAAGATGTTTCAGGCACCAATTCTTTATTTTTTCAGGAAGGAAATACAGGTACACTTTCGGAAGGTTTTACAGACAATGATTTAAAAATTGCGTGTTATACCGATCATCAAATTTTTAATCGCCATGCACGTTTTCGACTTAAAAGTGGTTTCAAAAAAACGAGCGAAGCCATCACATTAAAAGAATTAAAAGGATTGCATCCAGGAGATTTTGTAACGCATATTGATCACGGTGTTGGACGTTTTGCCGGTCTGGAAAAAATGGATGTGAATGGAAAACAACAAGAAGTAATTCGCATAATGTACAGAGACAATGATTTGTTGTACGTAAGCATTCATTCGCTTCATCGCATTGCAAAATACTCTGGAAAAGAAGGTGCAGAGCCGAAAATAAATAAACTCGGCTCCAATTCTTGGAGTGTTCTAAAACAAAAAACAAAGAAAAAAGTAAAAGAAATTGCGTTCGATTTAATTCAGCTTTACGCAAAACGGAAAGCGCTAAAAGGTCTTGCTTTTTCGCCCGATACGTATTTACAAACAGAATTGGAAGCCTCTTTTATTTATGAAGATACGCCTGATCAGGTAAAAGCAACAGTCGATACGAAAAAAGACATGGAGTCGGAATCACCCATGGATAGGCTTATTTGCGGAGATGTTGGTTTCGGAAAAACAGAAATTGCAATTCGTGCTGCTTTTAAAGCTGTTGCTGATAGTAAACAAGTGGCAGTATTAGTTCCTACTACTATCTTGGCTTTACAACATTATAAAACATTTAAGGAACGTTTGGGAGAAATGCCTTGTAAAGTCGATTATCTCAATCGTTTTCGAACAGCGAAAGAGCAAAAAGAAGTATTGGAAAAAACAGCAAGAGGAGAAATTGATATACTTATAGGCACACATATTTTGGCAGGAAAAAATGTTTCTTTCAAAGATTTGGGCTTATTAATTATTGATGAAGAGCAAAAATTTGGTGTCTCTGTTAAAGAAAAATTAAAAACAATTAGTACCAATGTAGATACGCTTACGCTTACTGCTACACCGATTCCTCGCACCTTGCAGTTTTCGATGATGGGCGCGCGCGATTTATCGGTTATCAATACGCCACCGCCAAATCGCCATCCTGTGCAAACAGAATTACATTCTTTTCACGAAGAAGTTTTTCGAGATGCCATTGCGTATGAAATGTCGCGGAACGGACAAACTTTTGTCATTCACAATCGCGTACAATCTATTAAAGAACTTGCCGGAATGATTCAACGACTTTGCCCGGATGCCAAAGTAGCTATTGCTCATGGACAAATGGAAGGACATAAATTGGAAGAAGTGATGCTTGATTTTATTGAAGGAAACACGGATGTGTTAGTGGCGACAAGTATTATCGAATCTGGATTGGATATTCCCAATGCGAATACAATTATTATTGACAAAGCGCATTTTTTCGGTTTGAGTGATTTGCATCAAATGCGCGGTAGAGTAGGGCGTTCCAATAAAAAAGCATTTTGTCATCTCATTACGCCGCCGCTTTCTACGCTAACGCCAGAAGCGAGAAAACGGTTAAAAGCGATTGAAGAATTTTCTGATTTGGGAAGTGGATTTAATATTTCGATGCGGGATTTAGATATTCGAGGTGCTGGAAATCTTTTAGGAGCGGAGCAAAGCGGATTTATCAATGAAATTGGTTTTGAAATGTATCACAAGATATTGGACGAGGCGATGCAAGAATTAACCGAAGAAATGGGCGAGGAACAAGCGATTGCCAACAAACAAAATCGTCCACAAAAATTTGTGAAAGATTGTCAAATAGATACCGATTTAGAATTGTTGATTTCGGAGGAATACGTGCAAAATACAGGCGAACGACTTTCACTTTACAGAGAGTTGGATAATTTTCAAAAAGAAGAAGAATTAATCTTATTCGAACAACAACTAAAAGATCGTTTTGGTGTTGTACCGCAAGCTACGCGCGAACTCATCAGAACCATTCGCTTGCGTTGGATAGCGATGGAATTGGGTTTGGAAAAAGTAGTGTTGAAATCCGGAAAACTAATTGGATATTTTATTTCCAAACAAGATGCGCCGTTTTATCAATCGGAAATGTTTACTCAAGTTTTACAATTCGTACAAAAAAATCCACACGCATGTAAAATGAAAGAAAACAATGCAAAACTCACGCTTTCTTTCGATCACATCAATAGCATAGAAACTGCTATTCACGCGCTTTCGCAAATCAATCGTAAAAAAACAATTTCGGAATTAGTAGAACCGAATAAAAATTGATTTGAAAAATTATTTTTTTGAAGGCGTTGCTGCTGAATTATTTCAGCATGGCGGTATAATTTTCAATCGGCACATCTACTCATTTTCAAATCTTCAAATCAATTTTTTGCCGCTCAAAAAAATATTTTTTCACGTTCCTTTTTATACATTTGTCGTCAACACATTTCAAAATATAAAATGAAGAAACAAATTTCTCTTTCCTTTGTCGTAGCAATGCTTTTCGCGATAAACGCTTTTGCACAGGTTCCGAAAATTAATTTTTCGGAGTACGATTTACCGAACGGTTTGCACGTAATTTTACACAAAGATGCGTCTACACCCATTGTTGCCGTTACGATGTTGTACCACGTGGGTTCTAAAAATGAAGATTCTACACGTACTGGTTTTGCTCATTTTTTCGAACATTTAATGTTTGAAGGTTCGGACAATATCAAACGCGGTGAATACATGAAAATAGTTCAAAATGCAGGCGGAGAGCTGAATGCAAACACAACCTTTGACCGCACATTTTTTTACGAAATTCTTCCTTCCAATCAATTGGAATTGGGAATTTGGTTAGAATCCGAGCGTTTGATGCACGCCAAAATTGATTCTGCCGGCGTGGAAACGCAACGCAAAGTGGTGAAAGAAGAATTGAAAGAACGCAATGAGAATACGCCTTACGGCTCGATATTAAACCAAATGTACGCACATGCTTATACTGTGCATCCGTATCGTTGGACGCCCACAGGAACGGATAAAAATATCAATAAAGCTACCATTGCAGAGTTCAGAGATTTTTACAAAACTTTTTATGTGCCGCAAAATGCAACGCTTTCTATTTCTGGAGATATAGATATAGAACAAGCAAAAAAAATGATCGCAAAATACTTTATGGATATCCCGAAAGGCACGCGTCTGATTCCGCGCCCTACGGTTGTGGAACCTATGAAAACAAAAGAAGTGCGCGATACGGTGTATGATCATATTCAACTTCCGGCGGTGGTAGAAGGCTATCATATTCCTGCCGAAAGTTCGAAAGATTTTTATGCCGTGAGTATGTTGACCACGCTTTTGTCGCAAGGGAAAAGTTCTTTATTGCAAAAAGAAGTGGTGGACAAAGAACAGAAAGCTGTTTTTGCTGGAGCTTTTTCTATTCCTACGGAAGATCCAGGTTTGGCTTTGATGTTTGGCGTGGCAAATATGGGCGTCGATCCGAAAGATCTTGAAAATGCGATGAATTCAGAATTTGATTCGGTAAAAGTAAAACTGATTACGGAAGAACAATTTCAGAAAGTACGCAATCAAATTGAAAATCAATTTATCAATAAAAATGCTACTAATGCAGGCATTGCAGAAAGTTTATCCAATTATCATGTGTATTTTGGAAATACAGATTTAATCAACAATGAAATTAAAAAATACATGGACGTAACGCGCGAAGACATTCAAAATGCGGCGAATAAATATTTGACAAAAGAAAATCGCGTGGTACTTTATTATCTTCCAAAGACTCATAAAAAATAAATTTTCAACATAAAAATTCATTCCAAAAAGTAGTGATATGAAAAAGATTTTTTCGTTTTTAGTAATGATTATCTCTGTGATAATTTCACCCGCGCAAACATTGGACAGAAGCGTCCGTCCTGTTGCTGGACCCGCTCCGAAAATACAATTGGGAAATATTGAATCGTTTGTTTTACCCAACGGCTTAAAAGTATTTGTGGTGGAAAATCATAAATTACCGCGCGTTGCTTTTTCGTTGGTGTTAGACGTAAATCCAGTATTGGAAGGCGATAGCAAAGGATATGTAGATGCGGCAGGAGAATTATTGAGCACTGGCACGCAAAAACGTAGCAAAGACGAATTGAACAACGAAGTAGATTTTATCGGAGCTACGTTTTCTACTTCTGCGGAAGGAATGTACGGCGAATGTTTGGTGCAACACCAAGATAAATTATTGGACATTATGTCGGATGAGTTGATGAATGCTCAGTTTACACAAACAGAATTAGATAAGATAAAAAAGAAAATGACCTCGCAAATTGTAAATCGCGAAGATGATCCGGACGCGATTGCATCGAGTATTCGCGATGTGGTGGATTTTGGAAAACAACATCCATACGGAGAAATTGAAAGTAAAGAAAGTGTGAAAAATATTACCTTGGATAAATGCGAAAATTATTACAAAACGTATTTTCATCCCAACGTGGCGTACCTTGCTATTGTGGGCGATATTAATTTTAAAAAAGCAAAAAAGCTAACGGAAAAATATTTCAGACAATGGCAAAAAGCCGATGTTCCTTCTGTAAAATACGATGTTCCGAAGGCGCCAGATGCAGATCAAGTCATTGTGGTCAATAAACCTGGAGCGGTGCAATCGGTTGTGAATGTTACGTATCCGATTAATTTATTGCCGAGCGATCCGGATGCCTTGAAAGCAAAAGTGATGAATACTATTTTAGGTGGTGGCGCATCGTGTCGGTTGTTTTTGGATTTACGCGAAAAACATGGCTACACGTATGGCGCGTATTCGAGTTTGAGTAACGATGAATTGGTGGGTTCTTTCACTGCTTTCGCGAAAGTGAGAAATGCGGTAACCGACAGTTCCGTAACACAAATTTTGTACGAGATGAAAAAATTGCGCGATGAAAAAGTAGGCAATGATGAATTGCAAGGTATTAAAAATTATATGACTGGAATTTTTGCCATCGGTTTGGAAAGTCCGCAAACAGTGGCAAACTACGCCATCAACATCGAGAAATATAAATTGCCCGCAGATTATTATACCAATTATTTGAAAAATTTGAATGCAATTACGCCCGACGACATTTACGAAGTGGCGCAGAAATACATGACGCCGCAAAATGCAACTATTTTAGTAGTGGGAAATAAAGAGGAAATCGCTTCAAAACTTGCTAAGTTTAGTGCCTCCGGAAAAATTATTTTTTTGAATACGGACGGAGAAGAAGAAAAAACAATGCGCTCTGTACCGCCAGGTATCACTGCCGAAACGGTAATTGACAATTACGTAAAAGCCATTGGCGGAAAAGAAAATCTCGATAAAATAAAAGATGTAACCACAAAAATGACGGCTTCCATACAAGGAATGGATTTGGAAATTGTGAATTATCAAAAAGCGCCCGATAAATTTTTTATGTCGATGGGAAAAGGAAAAATGATTTATCAAAAGCAAATTTTTGACGGAACAAAAGGGATCACGTCTGGAATGGGCGACAGCAAAGAGATGAAAGGGAAAGAGTTGGAAGAATTAAAAAATCAATCCACTTTAAATTTGGAAATGAATTACGAAAAATTAGGTTTCAAATTAACATTAAAAGGCATAGATGTAGTAAACGGAAACGATGCCTACGTGTTGGATGTAGAATCGCCAACAGGTAAAAAACAAACCGAATATTACGATGTAAACAGTGGTTTTAAAGTGCGCGTATCGCAAATAGAAGGAGATAAAATACAAATAACAGATATGAGCGATTACAAAGCGGTGAACGATGTAAAATATCCGTATCTAATTTCGCAAACCATCGGTTCTCAAACATTTTTGATGAAGGTAAGTTCCATTGAAATCAACACTGGAATTAAAGACGACGTTTTTTCAACAGTAAAAAATAAATAGTTATGTGGTGGATTTACGGATTGTTATCAGCAGTTTTTGCAGCATTAACGGCAATTTTAGTAAAGCTGGGTGTTAAAAATATTAATTCTGATTTGGCAACTGCTATCCGAACAGTGGTTGTTTTAGTTGTTACGTGGGGAATATTTTTTGCGCGCTCTAATTCCGGTGATTTTGGAAAAATAACAAAATCAACATTGGTGTTTTTAATTCTTTCGGGCATTGCAACTGGTTTATCGTGGATATTTTATTTCAAAGCAATGCAACTGGGTAAAGCCTTTCAAGTAGCAGCCATCGATAAATTAAGTGTGGCGTTTGTGGTATTGCTTTCTGTTTTTATTTTGCACGAAACCTTCACATTAAAAACCGCTATTGGCGTTGCCATGATTATTGGTGGTGCAGTTGTGATGATTTTTTGAAGGCGATTTTTTGTTGCTCGAAAAAATAATTTTTTTACAATTCATTATTTAATTAAGTGAAACAATATTAACGACAACGCGTCTGTTTGCAGACATTTCGGCTTCATTTTCTGGATACGGATATAGCAAACCCGATGCCCCCAGACCTTTGTAAGTTATTCTTTTTCCATCAATCCCCCTTTTTATCAAATCATTACGAACTGTAATGCATCTATTGTTTGATAATTGATAGTCATCGTCTTTTGAATTGATGTAACTTGGATCATTTACATGCCCTTCCAATTGAATAATCATTTTTTTATTTGCTTTCATTAAATGAAATAAAGCGTCCACCGAAGGATTTGATGCAGGTAACAAAATAGGCGAATTACCATAAAAATTTATATTGCCAACTGTAAATTTTTTTCCTTTTTTTAGTTTTTGTAAAACCGTTTTTAGTGGAGGAAAAACAGTATCGTCTTTTAATTTTATGGTGTTAATAATGGCAGTGGATAGAAACGAACTATCATTCTCAAAAGTCAGGATATAATTAAGATTTTCTTTAATAGGTGTTTTAATTTCGTAAGATCCGTCCTTTCCGGTCGTTATTTTTTTCAATACCGTACCTTGATAATCAGAAAATAGAATATTGGTTTCCATTGGTACATTTTCCTCATTAATTATTTTACCTGATATGTCCACATTTTTATAATAATTAAATTTAATAGTATGACCTTTCCCGTTAGCATAAACATTGTCCAATACGAGCATGTATTGCGATCCTTTTTCAACTTGGATTGATTTAGAATATGCAGAACCAATTCCTTTTTCAACAAATGTGCTTTTTGCCGTTAAGGATAATCCAGTAATTCCATTTTTTTGATTTCTTGAAAGGTTTGCCCTTAACGGATTAATTTTTCCGGCAGCTAAATTTTTGCTAAAAGTAGAATCGGTATATTTATATAATATAAAGTCATAATCATTGGTAGAATCTTGCGGAACAATATCAAAAACCAATTCTCCATTCAGTTCCATCGTTAACAAATAATAAGCAGTATGATTCATCTTTGCATTGGTATTCTTACTTGCTTTCAATTCTTTTATTTTTCCAACATCCTGTGGAGATACTGTTAAACCATATTTAGTTTCTTCAAAAACACTAAGTTTTACAGGATTATGGCAATCATTCGAAACAGGTGATAAAGCTACTTGTGCTTTTAAGGAAAAGAAAACCATTATTCCAATTAATACGATGAATAATTTTTTCATACAACTCATACTTTGCTATTTAGTTAAGAAGAAATGTTATTTTTTTTATCATCAATAAATTACTACGATGATTTGTATTTGATAAAAATACAACATTAAAAAATCCTTTCAAAAAAATAATTTTTCAAACCCCATTTTTCTATCTTTTTTTTAAGAAAAGGAAGGGAAAGGATTATTTAGACTTTCCCAAAAATATTTTTTAGATAAATGAAGCATTTCTATTACGAGAACGGATAATTAATTTCCTAATCGTACATTCGCGGATAAATTTTTTTCAAAATGAAAATGGTGATTCAGCGCGTTTCCGAAGCCGGCGTAACAATTGACGGAAAAAATACGGCTTCCATTTCCAAAGGATTGCTGATTTTATTGGGAATTGAAGCGGCAGACAATCAGGAAGACATTGAATGGCTTTGCGAAAAAATTTGCAAACTCCGCATTTTTAGTGATGCACAAGGTGCGATGAATCTTTCGGTACAAGAAATAAATGGCGAAATTCTGGTCGTGTCGCAGTTTACATTGTATGCAAGTACTAAAAAAGGAAACCGTCCATCGTTTCTGAAAGCGGCAAAACCGGAAATTGCCATTCCTTTGTACGAAGCATTTTTAGTGTGTTTGAAAAATAATTTTTCGAAGCCGATAAAAAGTGGAATATTTGGCGCTGATATGAAAATAAATTTGATAAATGATGGTCCGGTTACCATTACAATTGATTCAAAAAACAAAGAATAAAATGACGATTCAACAAGCGCAAAAATTAGTGGACGAATGGATAAAAACGAACGGCGTTCGATATTTTAATGAATTAACGAACATGGCGATTTTAACCGAAGAAGTGGGAGAAGTAGCGCGAATTATGGCACGCAAATACGGAGAGCAATCCTTTAAAAAATCGGATTCAAAAAAAGAATTGGCAGATGAATTAGCGGATGTTTTATTTGTGTTGATTTGCCTCGCCAATCAAACTGGAATTGATTTGACGGAAGCACTTCAAAAAAATATTGAGAAAAAAACAAAACGCGACAAAATAAGACATCTGCAAAATAAAAAATTACAAAAAATAAACGTGTTGAAAAAATAATTTTTCGAATGACAAAAAAAACAGCTGTAATAATTGGTGCTTCTGGACTTGTTGGCAATTTTTGTTTGCAACAATTGTTGCAAAATGAAGATTATTCATGCATAAAAATTTTTGCGCGAAAACCGGTTTCTTTTCCGAGTGAGAAAATTCAACATTGTATTATTGATTTTGATGCGATGGAACGCTACGCACCTTTAATAAAGGGAGATGAACTGTTTTGTTGTTTCGGAGCGACGCTAAAAAAAGCGGGTTCAAAAAATAATTTTTTGAAAATAGATCTTGGATATCCTACACAATTTGCCGCTTTCGCGAGACAAAATGGAATTAAAAAATGCGTCTTGATTTCGTCTTTAGACGCCGATGAAAAATCAAGTAATTTTTATCTCAATACAAAAGGAATAATCGAAAAAAAATTTTCCGAGATGGGTTTTGAAAGTCTTTCCATTGTTCGCCCTTCGCTTATTTTAGGAGATCGGAATGATCGAAGATTTTTAGAAGCCTTGGCGATGATAACAATGAAATTATTTAGTTTTTTATTTTTCGGACCTTTAAAAAAATACAAAGGCGTTGAAGCGGAAACAGTTGCAAAAGCAATGATTTCCATCGTTCAAAAAAATAATTTTGGAACTACTATTTACGAATCAGATGCGTTGCAACAATTCGAAAAAGACTAAAAACAGGGTTGAAAAATTATTTTTCCAAACTCGTTTTTAGCTTGAAATTTCTTGCTTCAAAAAAATAATTTTTCGAAGCACTATATTTTTGGAAAACCCAAATTCGGCTATTTCCTGATAAAATAATATCTTTGCATCCTCAAAATTTGAAAAAATGGACTTTACAAAACAAGAAGTAGATCAACTTAATGCCGTTATTAAAGTAAAAGTAACGCCCGCAGACTACGAAACAAAGGTGGACGCGGCTTTAAAAACATATCAGAAAAAAGCCAATATGCCTGGTTTTAGACCTGGAAAAGTGCCTTCCGGAATGATAAAAAAAA
The DNA here is from genome assembly GCA_039924845.1 of Bacteroidia bacterium. Classification (NCBI taxonomy): domain Bacteria; kingdom Pseudomonadati; phylum Bacteroidota; class Bacteroidia; species Bacteroidia bacterium. The sequence goes on along the minus strand of JBDTAC010000001.1, from coordinate 11,890 downwards.
TGTACGGAAAATCATTGTTGGTAGATGAAATCAATAAATTATTGCAGGAAAATCTATATAAATATATTACCGAAAATAATATTGAAGCACTCGGAAATCCTTTGCCAAAGCACGATGCAGAAAAGCAAATTGATTGGGACAATCAAAAAGATTTTGAATTTACGTATGAAATTGGATTGGCTCCGAAATTTAATGTGGAACTTTCTGCGAAGGAAAAATTTAATAAATACATTGTTCGTATTGACGATGAATTGATTAATAAATACGCTTCGGATATTTACAAACGTTACGGAAAAGTAGCAACGGCTGAGGTCTCCGAAGCTGACGATATTTTATTTGGAGATTTTGTGGAATTGGACGCTGCCGGAAATATTGTTCCGGGCGGTATTTTTAAATCGTCTTCATTGGCGGTGGAACGTATCAAAAATGAAGGGCTGAAAAAACAAATTATCGGTTTGAAAAAAGGCGATAAAGTAATTGTGGAATCTTCTAAACTCAGCGAAAACATGACTGATTTAGCAGCGATGTTGGGTATCGATAAAGAAAAAGCAGCACAATTAAAATGTAATTTTCAATACACCGTAACCAATATTAGTCGTTTGGCACCTGCTGAAAAAAATCAAGAATTATTCGACAAAGTTTATGGTAAAGATGTCGTGAAAACGGAAGAAGAATTTAATGCAAAAATCAAAGAAGAATTAACAGGAATGTTTTCGAACGACAGCGAAAAACGTTTAAAAAGAGATATTGTAGAGGCTTTGATGAAAAAAATAGCGATTTCCTTACCAGATGAATTTTTGAAAAGATGGTTGATGGAAGTGAATGAAAAACCACTTACGTATGAGCAAATAAGCGCGGAATATGTTGGTTATGCTGAAATGTTGAAATGGCAACTCATCGAAAATAAAATTTTGAAAGACCATCAAATTAAAGTAGACAACGATGAAGCTACTGCTTATGTGAAAGAATTGGTGAAAGTGCATTATTTGAGAGCCGGACAAGCCAATATCGACGAAAACGAAATTGAAAAAACAGCGCAACGTGTTTTAGCGAATGAAGAAGAAGCCAAAAAAGTGTACAACGATTTGTACGAGAAAAAAACGATGAAACTTTATACTTCTACCTTTACAATCGAGGAAAAAGAGGTATCTTACGAAGAATTTTCAAAATCATAATATAAATTTAAAACTGAAAAACGATGTTTAACAACGATGAATTTCGCAAATATGCCATTAAACACAAAGGCATTAACAGCAATGTTTTTGATAAATATACTTCTATCCAAAGCGAATATATTTCACCAACAATTATTGAGGAACGTCAATTAAACGTGGCAACGATGGACGTTTTTTCGCGTTTGATGATGGACAGGATCATTTTCTTGGGCGTTGGTATCAATGATTACGTGGCAAATATTATTCAAGCCCAATTATTGTTTTTGGAATCGGTGGATTCTAAAAAAGACATTCAAATTTATTTGAATTCTCCAGGAGGCTCTGTTTATGCAGGTTTGGGGATTTACGATACGATGCAATACATTGCTCCTGATGTAGCAACTATTTGTACAGGAATGGCAGCTTCCATGGGCGCTGTGCTGATGTGCGCTGGTGCTCCGAAAAAACGTACGGCGTTGAAACATTCACGCGTGATGATACATCAACCTATGGGTGGCGCAGATGGGCAAGCATCCGACATTGAAATTACAGCACGCGAAATTCAGAAATTAAAAAAAGAATTGTACGAAATTATCGCGAAGCATTCCAACCAAACGTATGAAAAAGTTTGGAAAGACAGTGATCGCGATTATTGGATGACAGCTCAAGAAGCCAAAGAATACGGTATGATTGACGAGATTTTGGTAAAGGCAAAATAATGGCTGATAAAAACAATATAAAATGTTCCTTTTGCGGCAGAGATAAACAGGATACTACTGTTTTAATTGCCGGAATCACTGGACATATTTGTGATCATTGCATTACACAGGCGCAAAAAATTGTGAAAGATGAAATGCAGGAAAAGAGTACACATTCTATTCATGCGGCGCTTACTTTGCTTAAACCGATTGAGATAAAAAAGCAATTGGATGAATACGTTATCGGACAAGACGAAGCGAAGAAAGTACTTTCCGTAGCGGTTTACAATCATTACAAACGACTTATTCAAAAACCATCCGAACAAAAAAAATTGGACGATGTGGAGATTGAAAAATCGAATGTAATTATGGTGGGTGAAACGGGAACAGGAAAAACTTTGTTGGCGCGCACAATTGCGAGAATGCTAAACGTTCCTTTTTGTATTGCGGATGCAACGGTGCTTACCGAAGCTGGTTATGTGGGAGAAGACGTGGAAAGTATTTTGTCGCGTTTGTTGCAAGCTGCCGATTATGACGCTGCTGCTGCAGAACGAGGAATTGTTTTTATTGATGAAATTGATAAAATCGCACGTAAAAGCGATAATCCTTCCATTACGCGAGATGTTTCTGGAGAAGGCGTGCAGCAAGGATTGTTAAAGTTGTTAGAAGGCGCGGTGGTAAACGTTCCTCCGCAAGGCGGACGAAAACATCCGGAGCAAAAAATGATTCAGATAAACACCAAGAATATTCTTTTCATTTGTGGAGGTGCTTTCGACGGAATTGAAAAAAAAATTGCGAGACGTCTTCAAACACAAACGCTTGGATTTACTACGAATACGGAATCCAAACAAATTGACAAAGAAAATTTATTGCAATATGTAAGTCCGCAAGATTTAAAAAGTTTTGGTTTAATTCCCGAATTGATTGGGCGATTGCCGATACTTACTTTTTTAAATCCCTTGGACAAAGAATCGTTGCGTAGCATATTAACGGAACCGAAAAATTCATTAATAAAACAATACACCAAATTGTTTGAAATGGATAAAGTGAATATCAGTTTTGATAAAGGAGTGTTGGATTTAATTGTGGAGAAAGCCATGGAATTTAAGCTGGGTGCGCGCGGTTTGCGCTCTATTTGCGAAGCCATTATGTTGGATGCGATGTTTGAAGTTCCTTCCGAAAAATCATCTTCAAATATAGCAATCACTTTGTCTTACGCGAAGGAAAAATTGAAAAAATCCTCACTCAACAAACTACGAGTGGCTTAAAACATTAGCTGGAAAACAAGAAAGTTAAGCGACTGAGAAAATTACAACAAGTGCATTCCAAAAATTAATTTTTATGATAGGCTGGTAATTTTCCCTCCTTTATCAATTGGTCGCATTTCACTTTGTGTTCTTTGAAATTACCAAAACAAAGTGCATCGAGCATTTCGCTTTTAGTCATTTTTGGATTATCGAGTTTTGTTTTTATTTCGCCAGAGCAGCGTTCCACAAATTTCTCAAAACGTTCAGGTGCCCAAATATATTCACGTTTATGCCAATCTTCTTTTGTTCTATCAATTGCAAATTCTTTTGGCAAATCGCCGCTTATGTTCGTTTTTACAATCATTCCTTGATAAATTCTCGGTAATTCTCTGTTATCGAAAATCAAGGGACGTGTTACTTTAATAACGTGAGTTTTCCTTTTTGGATCAGTGATGGCAAGTCCATCCACTCTCAATCCCTTTTTTTTAAGGTGAGAAAACTTTGTTTCAAAACTTTTTAGAATTTCATAGATCATGGGAGTACAAAATCAATTGGGACTGTAAATATACGATATTATTTTGCCATAATGCAATATAATTTAGACTAAATTATTATTTATGACCCACCACCATCTCATAAAAAAGGACGAATGCGTAATTTTTTAATAATCTTCATTTAAAATTCACAAGGAGAAAAGTACTTTTGCACTTTGATAAAAAAATCAACAACCTTTAAATCAATAAAAAAAATGAAAGCAAAAAAAATTATTTCAATGGGTTCTATGGTAGCTATTTCTATCGGATTAATGTTTTCTTCGTGTTCAAAAGATGGATCTGCAGGACCTACTGGGTCGCAAGGACCTTCCGGTCCGAATTTACAAGGAAGCATTTACGGCTATATTTCCTTTTATAATCAGTATGGGACAAAACTTTTTTCGAATCTGAAAAATGCGAAGGTCTCTTTAGTTGGAACAACTACAGTAAGCACAACAACAGATTCGTTAGGACATTATTCTTTTGCCAATGTGAGCACTGGCACTTATAGCATAACTGTCAGTGATTCTTCGTATGGTTCCAACGAAGTGCAACAGTTAGGATTTGTTGGAGGAGGTGGCGTAGAGAGGGATATAAAAATATCTCAAATACCTAATTTTAGTCCACTTACTGTAACAACTGTTGATACGATGATAATTATTGGCGGAGATACAACTAAATATGTTAAAGTAAGAGGAACAGTTGGTTCGGATAATCAAGCAAGAGAAATGTCTGTTTTTGTTGGTGCAACTTCTTCTGCGTCTGCTGTGCCAGCTAATTATTTACTCACTTATGGAACCAATGTTAGAGCAAAAGCTGTTAGTTTTACGCTTGAAGTCCCGGCTACTGATTTATATGGTGCAGGATTTACAACAGGTTCCATGGCCTATATCGCGGTGTATGGAGCCGCAGTAAATTATGCTTCATCATCTTCTTATGAAGATTATAACACGGGACGAACGATTTACAATGCCATTAGTGTTAATGCCATTAATTCCAATGTGATTGTCCCATAACAGAACTGTTTTATTCAGCCCAAAAAGGCGCTTAGAAAATTAATTTTCCAAGCGCCTTTTTTTAAGCACAAACCTCATAAATTGCTTCGTAAAATAAAGTAATCAGAAAATTTTATCGTAATATTTTAATAAAAATTTGTAGGTTTGAAATTTTGTTGTAGTTTTACCAAAAAATAATAGATTCATCTTTCGTGATAATTAAAAATTTATTAAAATTAAAATTAAAATGAAAAAAACTACCCTTTGTAAAACGATTTTTGCAGCTTGCTTTTTGCTTTTTGGCGAAATGTCTCATGCGCAAAATAATGTAGGTATTGGAACAAATGCTCCTGCACCTACTTCTATACTCGAGTTAAAATCAATCAATCAAGGGATGCTTGTTCCTAGAATGACTGCTGTACAGCGTTTAGCCATTGTAACGCCGGCAAATGCTTTGTTGGTATATGATACGGATTCTGCTTGTTTCTTTTATTGGAATGCAGTTATTCCTAAATGGGTTTCTCTTTGCAATGCTACTTCCGGCTCTGTCGGACCGACAGGTCCTGCAGGTAGTCCAGGTGCAACTGGTCCTGCAGGTAGCCCAGGCGCAACTGGTCCTGCTGGAGCAACTGGTGCAACAGGTATTGGAACTGCTGGCGCAACAGGAGCTACAGGAGCAACAGGTGTAGGAACAACAGGTGCTACGGGCGCAACAGGACCCACAGGTGCAACAGGTGCAACGGGTTTCGGAGCAGGTACTCCGGGTGCCACTGGGGCAACTGGACCTACAGGTCCCACTGGAGCAACTGGTCTTGCAGGAACTAACGGAGTAACAGGTGCAACAGGCGCTACAGGAACAAATGGGACTAACGGAACTAATGGAGCAACTGGAGCAACTGGAGTTGCAGGGGCAAACGGAGCAACTGGCGCTACAGGAACAAATGGAACAAATGGAACAAATGGAACAAACGGAGCAACTGGAGCAACTGGAGCTACAGGAGCAGCAGGAGTTGCGGGGGCAAAAGGAGCAACTGGTGCTACAGGTGCTACAGGACCAAGTTGGACACTTTCTACTGTAACATATAATACAAATGGAACAGTTACAGTAAACGGTACTGCTGGATCTGGCGGACCTATTACTTCCGCAAATGCGGCTTGGTTAACAACAGGTAATTTAGGTACCACTGCTGGTACTAATTTTATAGGTACTACGGATGCACAAAGTTTTGTTACAAAAACGGGTGGTTCTGCTGCAACTAACGAGCGAATGAGAATTCTTTCTGCAGGACCAGGTGTTTATAATAATACTACCGCTGCCGCAAATGATGTTTTTTCTGCTTATGCAACTGGTACGGCAGGTGCTATTAACCCACTTGGTGCTATTGCCATAGATGGATATAGCAATGGAGGTATTGGTGTTGTTGGGCAAGATGCAGGTGGAAATTTAGGAGTACTTGGTGCTTCTGTTACCAATACAGGTGTGGGTGTGCAAGGACAAAACAATGCTGCAGGTATTGGTGTAGTTGGACTCATTACTCCAAATAATACCAATGGTATTGGTGTTTTAGGGCAAGCATTGGGAGGTGGTAGTGATGGTGTTTTTGGTTTTGACTCTTTGGGTACTGGTGTGTTTGGAGTAACACAAACAAATACTGATTTTGGAGTATGGGGTTATAATACAAAGACCGGTTCAGCGGCTAACAGTAGTACAGGTGTTGCAGGCGCTGGAAATGGCACTAATCTTACCAATTATTTACCGCAAGGTAGTGGAGGTGCATTTACAGGACAATATATTGGAGTATATGGTCAAGCACGAAAAGCGTCAAATTCTAATGCAACTATAAGTGCGGGTGGAGAGTTTGGAGATAGTACAATTACAGGAACCGTAATACAAGTATTTGTTGCTACAAGATATAATGGTACAAATTATAAAGTATATAGTCCTACAGGACCAGCTACTGTATCAGAAAGTGTTCCAGATGAAAATGGAACAATGTGCACGATGTTTTCTCCAGAAGCTCCAGAGGTTTTATTTGAAGATTATGGCGAAGGTCAATTATCAAATGGTTCTGTTAATATTAACTTAGATCCAATTTTCGCTAAAAATATTGCTGTAAATGATCAACACCCTTTGCGTGTTATAATCCAATTAGAAGGTGATTGTAATGGTGTATATGTTACAGACAAAACAGCAAACGGCTTTACGGTAAAAGAATTGAAGGGCGGTTCATCTAATGCTAAATTTACGTATCATGTAGTTGCTAATGAGTCAGATTCATACAAAAATGGAGTGTTAGATTCTAAATTCCAAGATTTGAGATTTCCGCATTCTGCTATTGTTGATCAACCTCTTTCAAAAGAAAATACAGTTAGAACGAGAGTGTCGGCAAAAGGTTCCTCCTCGAAAAATCGTGTTCATTAAGAAATAAAAAACAAATCTTTAAAAGCGTTTGAAAAATTAATTTTTCAAACGCTTTTTTTATGCTTCAAAAAATTATTTTTTCAAACTGTTTTTTCGATATCAATGAAAAAACGATTACTTTGTAATTCAAAATAATAAAGAAAATGGCAGATAACGGAAATGTAACAACAAGTATCGAAAACGGAATAGCAACTATTTCTTTTTTTCACCCGCAAAGTAATTCCTTACCTGGAGCGTTGCTCAATAAATTAGCAACAACAATAAATGGTGTCAGTAATAATTCGGAGACAAAAGTGATTATTTTAAAAAGTGAAGGAGAAAAAACTTTTTGCGCAGGAGCTTCTTTTGACGAATTAATTTCCATAAAAGATATCGAAACTGGGAAAAGATTTTTCTCTGGATTTGCTAATGTTATTAATGAGATGCGAAAATCACCTAAATTTATAATTGCACGTGTGCAAGGAAAAGCTGTTGGCGGTGGAGTTGGCTTGGCTTCTGCAGCTGATTATACGCTTGCCACCGAAGCTGCTGCTGTAAAATTAAGTGAATTAGCGGTTGGAATTGGACCTTTCGTAGTTGGTCCTGCGGTGGAACGTAAAATTGGAAACGCAGCATTTTCATCACTCGCCATCAATGCAACGGAATGGCAAACTGCAAAATGGGCAAAAGAAAAAGGATTGTATGCAGAAGTATTTTCTTCGATTCAAGAATTAGATAAAGGCGTTGATGCGTTGGCAGAAAAACTTTCTAAAAGTAACCCGGAAGCGATGCGGTTATTAAAAAAAATATTTTGGCAAGGAACGGAAAATTGGGATCAATTATTAATTGAAAGAGCCGAAATGAGCGGAAAATTAGTGTTATCTGATTTTACTATAAAAGCAATTGAAAAATTTAAAGCGAAAGCTTAAATGAAAATAGAAGGAGGTTTATGACGATGATCGAAACAAAAAAAATACAAACTGTAATTCCTGAAACCGTTCTGCGAAAAGCATTTGAATTAATGTGTACCGCAAAAGCAATGACGGAATTATACGAAGCCAAAAAAGAAATTACCGCAAAATACGTGCATGCTACTTCGCGCGGACACGAAGCGATACAGCTTGCTTTGGGTTTGCAATTAAAGCCGCAAGATTATGTTGCTCCTTATTATCGCGATGACAGTATTTTATTGGGCATCGGGATGAAACCTTATGAATTAATGCTTCAACTGTTGGCTAAACGCGATGATCCGTTTTCGGGCGGAAGAACGTATTATTCGCATCCCAGTTTGAAGCGCGATAATATGCCTAAAATTCCACATCAATCCTCGGCAACTGGAATGCAAGCAATCCCTGCAACTGGCGTGGCGATGGGAATTCAATATTTAGAAAAACAAAAAATTTCTTCTTATAAAGAAGGAGAAAAACCACTAATGGTTTGCTCGCTCGGAGATGCTTCCATTACGGAAGGTGAAGTGGCAGAAGCTTTTCAGATGGCGGTGCTTAAAAAATTTCCGATACTTTATTTGATTCAAGATAATGAATGGGATATTTCTGCGAATGCAAAGGAAACGCGGGCGCAAGATGCAACGGAATATGCGAAAGGCTTCAAAGGCTTGGAAACACGTACGATTGACGGCAGTGATTTTTTTAAATCGTATGAAACAATAAAAGAAGTGTTGGAAATTATTCGCAAAGAAAGACGTCCGTTTATGATTCATGCAAAAGTTCCTTTGCTCAATCATCATACTTCTGGCGTTCGTAAAGAATGGTATCGTGATGATTTGGAAGAAGCCTCTAAACGCGATCCTTTTCCGCGTTTTCGCAATCAACTTATTGTGGAAGGTTTTGATGTGGAGGAATTAAATAAAATAGAAAAATTGGCTGAAAAGCTTGTTCGTGAAGATTATGAGAAAGCGTTAAAAGCAGAAGATCCACATCCAGCAGATTTATTTACGCATGATTTTGCGCCAACTCCGATTACAATCGAAAAAGGAGAACGTGAGCCGAAAGGAAAAGAAAAAACAGTGATGGTAGATTGCGCGCTTTTTGCAGTGCAAGAATTAATGGCGAAACACAAAGAGTGTTTGCTTTACGGACAGGACGTGGGCGGCAGACTTGGAGGAGTTTTCAGAGAAGCAGCAACATTGGCGCAAAAATTTGGAGACGATCGCGTTTTCAATACACCTATTCAAGAAGCATTTATTATTGGAAGTACAGTCGGAATGTCAGCTACTGGCTGTAAACCGATTGTTGAAGTTCAGTTTGCCGATTACATTTGGCCTGGATTAAATCAACTTTTCACAGAGGTAAGTCGTTCGTGTTATTTATCAAACGGGAAATGGCCTGTGAGTTGTATTATCCGCGTTCCTATTGGTGCATATGGCAGCGGAGGTCCTTATCATTCGTCCAGTGTAGAAAGTGTTTTGACAAATATTCGAGGAATAAAAATTGCATATCCATCTACTGGAGCCGATTTAAAAGGCTTAATGAAATCCGCCTATTACGATCCCAATCCGGTGGTGATGTTGGAACATAAAGGCTTGTATTGGTCTAAAATAAAGGGAACGGAAGATGCGAAAACTATTGAGCCAGATGAAGATTATATTATTCCTTTCGGAAAAGCGCGAATAGTGCAAGAAGCAGAAAAATCAATGATTGAAAAAGGAAAATCGCTTACGGTGATTACTTACGGAATGGGCGTGTATTGGGCAAAAAATGCTGCAAAAAAATTTCCAAATCAAATTGAAATTATTGATTTGCGAACGCTCGCTCCTTTAGATGAAGATACAATTTTTGCTTCCGTGAAAACGCATGGAAAATGTATTGTGCTTACGGAAGAGCCTGTTAACAATAGTTTCGCGCAAAGTATAGCCGGACGCATTCAAAAAAGATGCTTTCACTATTTAGATGCACCCGTGGATATAATTGGTTCGGAAAATTTGCCAGCTATTCCACTTAATTCCACTTTGGAGTTCACAATGTTGCCGAATGCAGACAAAGTGTGCAAACAAATTCAAGAAATTCTTTCTTATTAAATCAATATGAATATTGTTGTAACAGGTGCCAGTAGCGGAATTGGATTCGAAACAGTAAAGGCATTTTGTAAAGATGGAAATCATACTATTGTTGCGATTGCGCGTAATACGGAGAAATTAAAAATACTTCAAAAAGAATGCGCGAAGATAAATGCTGCTGCAAAAATAATTCCTGTAACCTTTGATTTATCTGATGTAACGAAGATCTCTACTTTGAAAAATTATTTTTTCGAAGAGATAAAATCCGTAGATATTTTATTAAACAACGCTGGAACGCTTATCAATAGGACGTTTGAAAAATTAATTTTTCAAGACGTTCAAAATACATACAATACAAATGTGTTTGCTCCAATGTTCCTAATACAAGCGCTGTTGCCGATGATGGGAAAGGAAAGAAGTACGCACGTCGTTAATATAAGTAGTATGGGAGGGTTTCAGGGAAGTGCCAAATTTAAAGGGCTTTCAGCCTACAGCTCTTCCAAAGCAGCATTGGTAAATTTAACGGAATGTTTAGCAGAAGAACTGCGTCCGAAAAATATTTTTTTGAATTGTTTAGCGCTCGGAGCAGTACAAACAGAGATGCTTTCGAAAGCGTTTCCTGAATATACTGCACCCGTAAATGCAGTGCAAATGGCAGATTATATAAAGGGCTTTGCGCTAAATGGTAATCGTTATTTTAACGGAAAAATCATTCCTGTTTCTATTTCCACCCCTTAAAAGGTGTTGATAAAGCCCAAAAGGAAATATTCTTCGTAAAATTATTACCTTGTAAATCAATAATATATCTGATAAAAAGAATAAATATGAAAAATAGTTATAGAAAGTGTTGCAAGATAAAATTAATGATTCTACATTTGCATCCCCTTAAAAAAACAGTTCTTTATAAAAGTGGGAATGAAAGTGTGATGAATGCGAAGGTTTATTTATAATTAACCATTATATTTAAAAGGAATAAAAATTATTTTTAAAATAATTTTGAAAATAGTTGCAGAGAAGAAAAAATTAGTATCTTTGCACTCCCTTTTAAAAAAGGCAAATTGAATACGAATGAAATTGGTTCCTGAAAGTGGGAATTAAAATATAAAGAAGTAAAGTTCTTTGAAGTATTGAAGAAGCCAAAGAAATAGTAAATATCCCTCGTTTCTCGAATTCATATTCGAGATTCCGATGAGAAACAAATCCGAGACATTTCCTTTAATGGAAAAAATCAAACTTACAATGGAGAGTTTGATCCTGGCTCAGGATGAACGCTAGCGGCAGGCCTAATACATGCAAGTCGAACGGTAACATGAGTAGCAATACTTGATGACGAGTGGCGCACGGGTGCGTAACGCGTATGCAACCTACCTTTAACTGGAAGATAGCTCCGAGAAATCGGAATTAATACTCCATAGTATTATTAAACGGCATCGTTTGATAATTAAAGCTCCGGCGGTTAAAGATGGGCATGCGTGACATTAGCTAGTTGGTGAGGTAATGGCTCACCAAGGCTACGATGTCTAGGGGATCTGAGAGGATTAACCCCCACACTGGTACTGAGACACGGACCAGACTCCTACGGGAGGCAGCAGTAAGGAATATTGGACAATGGTGGCAACACTGATCCAGCCATGCCGCGTGAAGGATGAAGGCCCTATGGGTTGTAAACTTCTTTTGAACGGGAGAAAACCCCTCTACGTGTAGAGAGCTGATTGTACCGTAAGAATAAGGATCGGCTAACTCCGTGCCAGCAGCCGCGGTAATACGGAGGATCCAAGCGTTATCCGGATTCATTGGGTTTAAAGGGTGCGTAGGCGGAATGATAAGTCAGTGGTGAAATCTCTCG